>NZ_JARGEE010000250.1:0-13369 GCF_033794485.1 Streptomyces sp. MB09-02B | reverse complement strand
ATGTGTGCCGGGGCCGCGGCCTGGATGTCGGACGAGGGGCGGGGCGCAGGGGTGCGGCGGGCGCGGTCGTTGCTGCCGGGCGGCGCCGACGTGGGGCCGCCGCGCTGGAAGCGGGCCGTCGGCCGGGTGCGGACGCTGGGGGCCGAGTGGTGGGCGCCCGTGGCCGGGTTGGTGATCGCGGTGCTCGGGGCGTCGGTGCTGCCGGTCGTCGTGGGAGCGGCCGGGGTGCCCTTGCTGAGGCGGGTGCGGAAGGCGGCGGAGGAGCGCCGGGTCCGGGAGCGGCGGGGCGATGCCGTGGTCGCGCTCTGCGCGTCGCTCGCGGGTGAGGTGCGGGCCGGGCGGCAGCCGGGCGATGCGCTGACGCGGGCCGCTCGGGACTCCGCGGGGCTGGGCGAGGCCCATGCCGTGGTGCTGGCGGCGGCTCGCTTCGGTGGGGACGTGCCCGGTGCGCTGGCGGACGCGGCGCGGCAGCCCGGCGCCGAGGGGCTGTCGGGGCTCGCCGCGTGCTGGCGCGTGGCGGTCGACCGGGGCGCCGGCCTCGCCGCCGGGCTGGACCGGCTGGAGGGCGCTCTGCGCGCCGAACGGGACCAGCGGGCTGACCTGCGCGCCCAGTTGGCGGGCGCACGGTCGACGGCCGTGATGCTTGCCGGGCTTCCGGTACTGGGGCTCCTGCTGGGCACCGCGCTCGGCGCCGACCCCCTGCACGTGGTGCTCCACAGCACGGCGGGGATGGGCTGCCTGCTCGTCGGTGCCGTACTGGAGGGCGCGGGTCTGTGGTGGGCGCTGCGGATCGTCCGGGGAGCTGAGGCAGCGTGAACGGGGAGGTTGTCCACAGGCTGGGGGTCGCCGTCTTGGTGATCGTGGGACTGTGGTGGCTGGTCCGGTCGTTCGACACCGCGCGGCGCCGGCGAAGGCTGCGCGCCCGGCTGACCACGGTGCTCGCTCTGGCGGCCGAGCGGCCCCGCCGGCACTTCCTGCCGCTGGGGGTCGTACGGCGATGGCTGCCGGTCGCCGGCGCGGTCTGCGCCGGATGGGTGCTCGTCGGCGGACTCGTGGGGCTGTTGCTGGGGCTGGCCGCCGGAGTCGGGGCCTGGCAGTGGCTGAGGAGGGCCCGGCGCGCCGGTGGCGACCCGAGCGAGGCGTACGACGCCGCTGCGGCCGCACGACAACTGCCTCTCGCCGCAGACCTGCTGGCCGCCTGCATCACGGCCGGGGCCAGCCCGGTGGTGGCAGCCCGAGCCGTGGGGGAGGCCCTCGGCGGACCGGTGGGCGAACGGCTGGCCAGAGGGGCGGCGGAGGCACGGCTCGGAGGAGAACCGGCCGCGGCGTGGCGTTCGTTGGCGGCGCTTCCCGGCGCCGGAGCCCTGGCGCGGCTGCTGGAGCGCGCCGACGAGTCCGGGGTGCCGGCGGCCTCCCCGGTCGCCCGCCTGGCCGCCGACGCCCGCAGCGAATGGGGTCGCGCGGCGACGGAACGGGCCCGCCGGGCCGCCGTGATGGTCACCGCACCGGTGGGGCTGTGCTTCCTGCCCGCCTTCATCGCGGTGGGCGTCCTGCCGGTGGTCATCGGGTTGGCGGACGGGTTGTTGGGAGGAAGTGGGCCATGACGGAGCGGACGTCGGCGGGCGGTGCGAGGGGGCCGCCCGGAGGGACCGGGAGCGGACGACGACGAACAGCGGTGATCAGCGACAGACCAGTGGTCAACGGAACAGAGCCTCACGGGGGTTGAGATGGGCAAGGCAGTACAGGCGGTGCGGGCAGTGGAAGCAGTGCGGGAAGCGGTGCGCGAACGGGTGGTACGGGCCGTGCTGTGCCGGGCGCGGGCGGCACGGAGGGACGCGGGGATGGTGACCTCCGAGTACGCGGTGGGGATCATCGCGGCCGTGGCCTTCGCCGCGGTGCTGTACAAGGTGGTGACCAGTGGGCAGGTCCAGGCGGAGCTGCAGCAGATCGTCGGGCGGGCCCTCAATGGCGGGGCGTGAGCCGCGACGGCGTCGCGGGGCGTTGGGTGGCGACGGCGGCTTCGTGACGGCGGAGGCGGCCATGGCCCTGCCCGTGATGCTGCTGCTCGCGACGGCGCTCGTGTGGGCCCTGCTCGCCGCTTGCGCCCAGATCCAGGTCGTGGACGCCGCCCGGGCCGGTGCCCGGGCGGCGGCCCGGCAGGACCCGCCAGGAGCGGTCATGGCGGCGGCGCGGAGGACGGCGCCGGACGGGGCGGTGGTGAGTGTGGGCCGGAAGGGCGACTTCGTACGTGTCGTGGTCTCGGCCCGCGCGCCGGGGCCGGAGGGACTGGGGCTCGACCTCAGCCATGCGGCCGTGGCACTGGCCGAGGAGACGGTGGGGGAGGTGGACGGGTGACCGCGTTCTCGTGGGCGGGCCGGTGGCTCAGGAGCGCCCGTACTGACCCGGGGCGTGGGGCCGGTTCGGACAGAGGGTCCGCGACCGTCTGGGCGGTCGGTGCGATCGCGGTGCTGTGCGCGGTGTTCGGTGCCGTACTCGCCTTCGGACAGGCCGTGGTGATCCGGCATCAGGCGGAGGCGGCGGCCGATCTCGCCGCCCTCGCGGCCGCCGACCACTGGATGAAGGGTGCCGAGAGGGCCTGCGCGACGGCGGAACGGGTGGTTCAGGCCCAGGGCGGCCGACTTGTGCGGTGCGCGGTCGAGGGCGAGATCTCGGACGTCACGGCCGCCTCGGGAACGGTCCCGTTCACCGCCGAGTCCAGGGCACGCGCGGGACCGCCGGGCCCGGCAGCCGACCGGGAAGCGCCTAGGGCGCCCCTTGAGGGGCGCGGGGAACTGCGCGATCAGCCACACACGACCGGTGATCGCCGGATCTGGGAGGCCCCCGAGCTCTGAGGCGCCCCGAGCCCCCGGATGCTGAGTCACCCGAGCCCTACGGCGCCCCGAACCCTCGGGTTCTGCGTCACCCCCGAGCTCTGCGGCGCTCCGGCCCCCGGTCCCGAGGCACTCCCGAGTCCTACGGCACCCGGTCCTCCGGCGGAGCCCCCGGCGCGGTGCGCAGCAGTTCGGTCAGGAGACGCACGGCGCCCCGCTTGTGCAGCGGTTCGTTGCCGTTGCCGCACTTGGGGGACTGGATGCAGGACGGGCAGCCGGCGTCGCACTCGCAGGAGGCGATGGCCTGACGGGTGGCGGTGAGCCAGGCACGGGCCGTGTGGAAGGCGCGCTCGGCGAAGCCCGCGCCGCCCGGGTGGCCGTCGTAGACGAAGACCGTCGGGAGCAGGGTGTCCGGGTGGAGCGGGACCGAGACGCCGCCGATGTCCCAGCGGTCGCAGGTCGCGAAGAGGGGCAGCATGCCGATCGAGGCGTGCTCGGCGGCGTGCAGGGCGCCGCCGAGGATCTCGGGGTTGATCCGGGCCGCGTCGAGCTGGTCCTCGGTGACGGTCCACCAGACGGCGCGGGTGCGCAGCGTACGAGGCGGGAGGTCGAGTTTGGACTCGCCGAGCACCTCGCCGGTGATGAGACGGCGACGGAGGAAGGAGACGACCTGGTTGGTGACTTCGACGGATCCATAGCACAAGCGGCCGTCGCCCCAGGGGACTTCGGTGTCGGTCTCCAGGACGGAGATGGCGGTGGTGTCGCGGGCGACCGTCGAATAGGGCGGGTCGGCCTGTTGGACGAGGGCGACGGAGTCCTCCAGGTCCAGATCGCGCACCAGGTACGTACGGCCCTGGTGCAGGTGGACCGCGCCCTCGTGGACGGTGGTGTGGGCGGCGCCCGCGTCGACCGTGCCGAGGAGCCGGCCGGTGCCGGTCTCGACGACCTGGACGGGGCGGCCGCCCTGGCCCCGGATGTCGGTCAGGTCGGCGGCGCGTTCGCGGCGGGTCCAGTGCCAGGCCTTGGCCCGGCGGCGGAGCAGCTTCGCGGCCTCCAACTGCGGCAGCAGGTCCTCGCAGGCGGGGCCGAACAGGGCGAGGTCCTCGTCCATGAGGGGCAGTTCCGCGGCGGCGGCGCAGAGGTGGGGGGCGAGGACGTACGGGTTGTCGGGGTCGAGGACGGTCGATTCCACCGGCTGGTCGAACAGGGCCTCGGGGTGGTGGACCAGGAAGGTGTCCAGCGGGTCGTCGCGGGCGATCAGGACGGCGAGGGCGCCCTGGCCGGAGCGTCCGGCGCGGCCTGCCTGCTGCCACAGGGAGGCGCGGGTGCCCGGGTAACCGGCGATGAGGACGGCGTCGAGGCCGGAGATGTCGACGCCGAGTTCGAGGGCGGTGGTGGCGGCGAGGCCGAGGAGTTCGCCGGAGTGGAGGGCGCGTTCGAGGGCGCGGCGTTCCTCGGGGAGGTAGCCGCCGCGGTAGGCGGCGACGCGCCGGGAGAGGGAGCGGTCCACCTCGGCCAGGCGTTCCTGGGCGATCACGGAGATCAGCTCCGCGCCGCGCCGGGAGCGGACGAAGGCGACCGAGCGGACGCCCTGGACGGTGAGGTCGGTGAGCAGGTCGGCGGTCTCGGCGGTGGCCGTGCGGCGTACGGGCGCGCCCTTCTCGCCGTGCAGCTCGGTGAGTGGAGGCTCCCAGAGGGCGAACACCAGTTCACCGCGGGGTGAGGCGTCGTCCGCGACCTCGGTGACGGGGACGCCGGTGAGGCGGCGGGCGGCGACCGAGGGCTCGGCGGCGGTGGCGGAGGCGAGGAGGAAGACGGGTTCGGCGCCGTAGCGGGCGCACAGGCGGCGCAGGCGCCGGAGCACCTGGGCGACGTGGGAGCCGAAGACGCCGCGGTAGGTGTGGCACTCGTCGATGACGACGTACTTCAGGGCGCGCAGGAAGGAGGACCAGCGGGGGTGGGAGGGGAGGATGCCCCGGTGCAGCATGTCGGGGTTGGTGAGGACGTAGTTGGCGTACTGGCGGACCCACTCGCGTTCCTCGACGGGGGTGTCGCCGTCGTACACGGCCGGGCGCACCGCGTTTCCGAGGGGTTGTGAAAGTTCCTTCACGGCCCGGCGCTGGTCCGCCGCTAGGGCCTTGGTGGGGGCCAGGTAGAGGGTGGTCGCGCCACGGCCGTTGGGGGCCTCGGAGCCGTCCAGGAGGCGGGAGAGAACCGGGACGAGGTAGGCCAGCGACTTGCCGGAGGCGGTGCCGGTGGAGACGACGACCGATTCCCCGTCCAGTGCGTGCTCGGCGACGCGTGCCTGGTGGGCCCAGGGATGTTCGATTCCGGCGGCCTGGACGGCGGCGACCACTTCCGGTCGGATCCGGTCGGGCCAGACGGCATGGCGCCCCGCACGTGGGGGCACATGCTCCGTATGAGTGATGCGCGAAGCCCGGCTCGGCCCCGAGGCGAGCCGGTCCAGGACCGTGCCCGGCGAGGGGCTGGAGGCGGTGTCCGTCGGGGTTCGATCGGATCGGTGATTCTTGGCCATCGGCATCGAGTGTGTCACCGGCGTGACGGACAATGGAGCCAAGGCGTCGTGCACGCCTGCCGGTAAGTGATTGAATGCCATCGCGGCTGGCGAACCGTCCCGGGGGCTTTCAAGCCGAGGTGTCCCGAGGGGCGAACGCTCGATAGCAAGGTGCTGGAGGATCCGTGGACCTGTCCCTGTCGACCCGTACCGTCGGCGATCGTACGGTCGTCGAGGTCGGTGGCGAAATCGACGTTTATACCGCGCCCAAGCTGCGTGAGCAGCTGGTCGAGCTGGTCAACGACGGGAGTTTCCACCTCGTCGTCGACATGGAGGGCGTCGACTTCCTCGACTCCACCGGGCTCGGCGTACTGGTGGGCGGCCTGAAGCGAGTACGGGCCCATGAGGGCTCGCTGCGCCTGGTGTGCAACCAGGAGCGGATTTTGAAGATCTTCCGCATCACCGGTCTGACCAAGGTGTTCCCCATTCACACCTCGGTCGACGAAGCGGTGGCGGCCACTGACTGATCACGTCCGTCCGGGCCCCGTGCCCGGACGGCCACAGACAAGTGAGGAAGACCGGACCCGTGCGGCCCGGCCTTCCGACAGCACGCCCGTAGTTCCGAGGGGGATGCATGGCCACCGTTGAACTCCGTTTCAGCGCGCTGCCCGAGCACGTCCGGACCGCCCGACTGGTGGCGGCAGCGGTGGCGCGCAGGGCCGGAGTGGACGAGGCCGTCCTCGACGAGGTCAGGTTGGCCGTCGGCGAGGCGTGCACCCGTGCCGTCGGACTGCATCAGAGCAGCGGTATCTCGGCGCCGGTGCGGGTGTCGCTGATCGAGGAGGAGAAGCAGTTCTCCATCGAGGTGGGCGACGAGGCGCCGCACGCCGTCCCCGGTGACCGTTCATCGGGCGCCGGGGACGTGGACGCCGAGGTCGAGGAGGACGACATGGGCCTCGCGGTCATCAGCGGTCTCGTCGACGACGTGGAGGTCACCGCCGACGAGAGCGGCGGGCTGATCCGCATGACCTGGCCGACGACACCGTCGGTCGCGGTCGTGCCCTGACCGTCCATCCTCATCACTTCACGTAGTACCGCACCACTTCACGTAGTACCGCGAGGGCCCTGCTGAGCAGGGCCCTTCGTGTTTTCCCGGCATTTATTCCGATCACCGTTCATCGGAACACCGGAATTCGTGAAGGAATTCACGATCATTCGCGTGATAATTGATCAAGCGTCAACGCCTTTGAGGCGTTACTTCTTTCGAGTAACGTAGTCGGGTCCCGATCATTTGCTGAAGAGCATGTGAAGGCCAATTCCGTTTCCCGTGCACTGTTTTGATCAGGTTCACCTCCCTACAATCCGTCCACATCTTGAGCTCAGCCCAAGCGTCAAGGAGGACGAATGGCGGGGCTTTCTACCCCTCAAAGGTTTGACCACACCGCGAACTTCGCAGCCGCGGTGCTCACCGACGACAACCGGATCATCGTCATGGTGATCGGCGTCGTGGCCCTGGCAGCACTCGTCGTAGCCGGGGTCCTGGTACGCCAGGTGCTCGCGGCGGGCGAGGGCACCGACAGCATGAAGAAGATCGCGACGGCGATCCAGGAAGGCGCGAACGCCTATCTGGCACGGCAGTTGCGCACGCTCGGCGTATTCGCCGTCGTCGTGTTCTTCCTGCTCATGCTGCTGCCCGCGGACGACTGGAATCAGCGCGCCGGACGATCGGTGTTCTTCTTGATCGGCGCGGCGTTCTCGGCGGCCACCGGCTATATCGGTATGTGGCTCGCCGTGCGCAGCAATGTGCGCGTCGCCGCGGCGGCCCGGGAAGCGACACCGGCGGAAGGCGAGCCGGAAAAGGATCTCACCGCCGTCTCGCACAAGGCGATGAAGATCGCATTTCGCACCGGCGGCGTCGTCGGCATGTTCACGGTGGGGCTCGGCCTTCTCGGCGCGTCCTGCGTGGTCCTCGTCTACGCGGCCGACGCGCCGAAGGTGCTGGAGGGCTTCGGCCTCGGGGCCGCACTCATCGCCATGTTCATGAGGGTCGGCGGCGGCATCTTCACCAAGGCCGCCGACGTCGGCGCCGACCTGGTCGGCAAGGTCGAGCAGGGCATTCCGGAGGACGACCCGCGCAATGCCGCGACCATCGCCGACAACGTGGGCGACAACGTCGGCGACTGCGCGGGCATGGCGGCCGACCTCTTCGAGTCGTACGCCGTGACGCTCGTCGCCGCGCTGATCCTCGGCAAGGCGGCGTTCGGCGACTCCGGTCTCGCGTTCCCGCTGATCGTGCCCGCGATCGGCGTGATCACGGCGATGATCGGCATCTTCGCCGTGGCGCCCCGCCGCACCGACCGCAGCGGCATGTCCGCCATCAACCGCGGGTTCTTCATCTCCGCGGTGATCTCGCTGGTGCTCGTCGCCATCGCCGTCTACGCGTACCTGCCCTCGTCGTACGCCGACCTCGACGGGGTCACGGACACGGCGATCGCGGGTCACGAGGGCGACCCGCGGGTCCTCGCGGTCGTCGCGGTGGCCATCGGCATCGTGCTGGCCGCGCTGATCCAGCAACTGACCGGCTACTTCACCGAGACCAGTCGGCGTCCCGTGAAGGACATCGGCAAGAGTTCGCTCACCGGCGCGGCCACCGTCGTCCTCGCCGGTATCTCCATCGGTCTCGAATCGGCCGTCTACACCGCCCTGTTGATCGGCCTCGGTGTCTACGGTGCGTTCCTGCTCGGCGGTACGTCGATCATGCTCGCGCTGTTCGCGGTGGCGCTGGCCGGTACCGGCCTGCTCACCACGGTCGGTGTCATCGTCGCCATGGACACCTTCGGACCGGTCTCCGACAACGCGCAGGGCATCGCCGAGATGTCCGGCGACGTCGAGGGCGCCGGCGCGCAGGTGCTCACCGACCTGGACGCCGTCGGCAACACGACCAAGGCCATCACCAAGGGCATCGCCATCGCCACGGCCGTTCTCGCGGCCGCCGCGCTCTTCGGCTCGTACCGCGACGCGATCCTCACGGCCGCGAACGACGTCGGGGAGAAGGTCTCCGGCGAGGGCGCGCCCATGAACCTGATGATGGACATCTCGCAGCCCAACAACCTGGTCGGGCTCGTCGCGGGCGCCGCGGTCGTCTTCCTCTTCTCGGGGCTGGCGATCAACGCGGTCGCGCGGTCGGCCGGTTCGGTGGTCTACGAGGTGCGGCGGCAGTTCCGCGAGCGGCCCGGGATCATGGACTACACCGAGCAGCCGGAGTACGGCCGGGTCGTCGACATCTGCACCAAGGACGCCCTGCGGGAGCTGGCCACGCCCGGTCTGCTCGCCGTCATGGCGCCCATCGCGATCGGGTTCACGCTAGGGGTCGGCGCTCTCGGCGCGTACCTCGCCGGCGCGATCGGGACCGGGACGCTGATGGCGGTGTTCCTCGCCAACTCCGGTGGCGCGTGGGACAACGCCAAGAAGCTCGTCGAGGACGGTCATCACGGCGGCAAGGGCAGCGAGGCCCATGCCGCGACCGTCATCGGCGACACGGTCGGCGACCCGTTCAAGGACACGGCGGGACCCGCCATCAACCCGCTGCTGAAGGTGATGAACCTCGTCGCGCTGCTCATCGCGCCCGCGGTCGTCCAGTTCAGCTACGGCGAGGACAAGAGCGTCGCGCTGCGGGTCGCCATCGCGGTGGCCTCGATCGCCGTGATCGTCGGCGCGGTGTACGTGTCCAAGCGGCGTGGGATCGCCGTGGGTGACGAAGGCAACTCCGAGCGGGTGGCCAAGTCGGCGGATCCAGCGGTGGTTTCGTAGCCGGCCTGGCGACCGGCTCTGCCAGGGGCCAGCTCAAGGGGCGGGCGGACGACGCGTGTTGACGCGTCGGCCGTCCGCCCCTTGGCCGTGCCGGTGGTGTTCGTGAGCCTTCTCTCTCTTGGTGCAAACGGTTACAAATGGGTGTACCGGAGGTGCTCGGCACACAGGTGGCTCCCATTCGGCGTGTATGTTCCGGGGCCGAGAGCCATGGAAGGGACCAATCCGGTGAACAAGAAGCTCGCGGCCGCACTGTCCGGCGGTGCGGTACTGGTACTGGCGCTGTCCGGCTGCGGCGGCGACGACGAGACGAACGACAAGCTGAACTCCTGGGCCAAGGAGGTCTGCGACTCGGTGCAGCCGCAGATCAAGAAGATCGCGGCGGCCAACGCCTCGATCCAGAAGGAGACCTCGGACGACAGCGCGCCGGCGGACGTGCAGAAGGCCGACTCCCAGGGCTTCCAGGACATCTCCGACGCGTACAAGGCGATGGCGACGGCCATTCAGCAGGCCGGGGCGCCGGACGTCGAGGACGGCGCGAAGAAGCAGAAGGCCGCGGTGGCCGAGCTGAACCAGCTGTCCACGGCCTACGGAGAGCTGAAGAAGAAGTCGGACGCGCTGAACACCAAGGACCAGGCGAAGTTCGCGGACGGGCTCGAAGGGGTCGCGACCGAGCTGGAGAAGCTCAGCAAGACCGGGAGCGACGCGTTGAAGGAGCTGGAGAAGGGGGAGGTCGGGCAGGCGATGGCCGAGCAGCAGAGCTGCAAGTCCGCGAACACCTCCGGTGCGGCTTCGGTGCCGGCTGTGCCCACGAAGAGCTGACCGGGGTTCTTGGCTGTCGGGGTGGCTGGGCCGGGACTCGATCGGGCGCCCGGCGCCCGGCGCGCGCGGTGGGTCGGGCTGGGCGGGGGGCGGTCCCGTGGCTCGGCGGTGACGAGGTGCCGCTGCGCCCACCCGTGCCGCCCCAGCGCATGACTGCCCGCAGATGTGACAGGGAGACAGCCACGGCTGCCCGCAGATGTGACAGGGAGACAGTCACGGCTGCCCACAGCTGGGACAGGGAGACAGCCACTCCGCCCTCCGCCGGGACCGCTGAGATGGCCGGTGACGCGGGAGTGCCTGCGGCCGGGTTGGGGTGTGGGGCCCGGCTACGCTGGGCGGCGTGAGTGACTCCAGGCTGTCTTCGTTGCCCTCTGTAGGTCGGTCCGATGTCGCCGCTCGGTTGCGGGAGGCGTTGCTCGGCGTCGAGTTCACCGCCGACGGGCTGCTCGAACTGCTCGGTGCCTCCGCGTACGCGGCTCTCGCGCGGAGCGAGGTCGTGCCGGCGCTCAGGGCCACGCGCGGGGACACGGCGCTGGAGGCGCTGGTGCGGCTGTTCCTGTTGCAGGAGCCGGTCGTACGCGCGCGCGTGGAGGGCGTGCTGCCTGTGGACGCGTGCGTCGAGAGCGGATGGCTCGTTCACGTCGGCGACGACGGGGACGAGGTCGCAGCCACCGTCGACGTGCGGCCGTACGGCGGCCCCGGCGGCGAGGACTGGTTCATCGTGTCCGACCTGGGATGCGCGGTCGGCGGGGCCGGGGGGATCGGAAGCCGGGACGAGGGTGTCGTGCTGGGGGTCGGCGGGGCGTCCACGACGCTGGCCGGCATCACCGTACGGACGCCCGTCGCCGCCGCCCTCGACCTCGGGACCGGCTCCGGCATCCAGGCGCTGCACGCCGCACAGCACGCCACGCGCGTGACGGCGACCGATCTCAACCCGCGCGCGCTGCACATCACGGCGCTCACGCTGGCGCTCTCCGGAGCGCCCGCCGCCGAGCTGCGGGAGGGCTCGCTCTTCGAGCCGGTCGGTGCGGACGAGACGTACGACCTCATCGTGTCGAACCCGCCGTTCGTGATCTCGCCCGGCGCCCGGCTCACCTACCGCGACGGCGGAATGGGCGGCGACGACCTGTGCCGCACGCTCGTCTCGCAGGCGGGGGAGCGGCTGAACGAGGGCGGGTACGCGCAGTTCCTCGCCAACTGGCAGCACGTCGAGGGGGAGGACTGGCAGGAGCGGCTCAGGTCGTGGGTGCCGCGCGGCTGCGACGCGTGGATCGTGCAGCGCGAGGTCCAGGACGTCGCGCAGTACGCCGAGTTGTGGCTGCGGGACGCGGGCGACCACCGCGGTGACGTGGCCGAGTACCAGGCGCGGTACGACGCGTGGCTCGACGAGTTCGAGGCGCGGAAGGTGAAGGGCGTCGGCTTCGGGTGGATCACGCTGCGGAGGACGGCCGCCGCGGAGTCCGAGACCTCGATCACCCTGGAGGAGTGGCCGCATCCGGTCGAACAACCGCTCGGTGAGACGGTGCGGCAGCACTTCGCGCGCGTCGACTACCTGCGGGCGAACGACGACGCGGCGCTCCTCGAGGCGCACTTCCGGCTCACGGCGGAGGTCGTCCAGGAGCAGGTCGGGCTGCCCGGCGCCGAGGACCCCGAGCATGTGGTGCTGCGTCAGAACCGCGGAATGCGCCGGGCCACGAAGGTGGACACGGTCGGCGCCGGATTCGCCGGTGTGTGCGACGGCACGCTCAGCGCCGGGCGAATTCTGGACGCCATCGCCCAGCTCGTCGGCGAGGACCCGGTGGCCCTGCGCGACCGGACGCCGGTCCAGATCCGCCTCCTCGTCGAACAGGGGTTCCTCGAACCGGCTCGGTGATCCGCCCGCAGCGGCGAAGGGCCCGTCCGGGCCCTGCATCCTTTGACGATTTCCGTACCGTCCGGTGACCGTACTGGTACCCCGCCCGGCGCCCGTTCCCGTGACGTGCGGGGCGTATTCGTACCCCTGGGACGCATGTGTCTCCTCTGTCTGGATTGGTCCGCAAAAGGGCTCCTGTCAGTGGTGCGTGCGAAGCTATTTTCAAGAGACGAATTCGACGTGTCCTCGGGGGAGGCACGCGCTGTCTCTGGGGGATCGGGGGATCGCGATGGCGGGGGATACGCCGGAGCAGGGCCAGGGAAGGATCATCAACGACCGGTACCGACTGCTGCGCACCCTGGGCGCGGGCGGCATGGGCCGGGTCTGGCTCGCTTACGACGGGGAACTGGCCTGCGAGGTCTCCATGAAGGAGATCTCGCTGCCCGATGTCCCGACGGACGCGACGGAGCCCGCCCAGCGCATCGCCCGCGCCCGCAGCGAGGCCCGGCACGCCGCGCGGCTGCGCGGCCATCCCCACGTGGCCACGGTCCACGACGTGGTGCTCCACGAGGGCCTGCCGTGGATCGTCATGGAGTACGTGCCGGACGCGATCGACCTCCAGGCGGTCGTACGGCAGCGGGGGCCGCTCTCGCCCGAGCAGGTCGCCCGGATCGGGCTCGCCGTCCTCGACGCGCTCACGGCGGGCCACCGGATCGGCATCCTCCACCGGGACGTGAAGCCGGCCAACATCCTGCTCGCGGCAAACGCCTCGGGCGACCCCTACGCGCGCGTGCTGCTCACCGACTACGGCATCGCGCTCCAGCCGGAGTCCCGCGAACCCAGGCTCACCGCCACCGCCGGCATCCTCGGCACGCCCGGGTATCTGGCCCCCGAGCGGGCACGGGGCGAGCCACCGACCCCGGCGGCCGACCTGTTCTCGCTCGGCGCCACGCTGTACGCGGCGGTCGAGGGCCGCGGCCCCTTCGACCGGCACGGCGAGTACGCGACGCTCACGGCCCTGCTCGGCGAGGAGCCGGCACCACCCGTCCGCGCCGGTGAACTCGCCCCCGTCCTGCACGGGTTGCTCATCAAGGACCCCGTGCGCCGACTCTCGCCGGAGGCCGCGGCGCGCGGTCTGGAGCGGGCGGCCGCCTCGGCCGGCGAGCCGAGCCCGTCGGGCTGGGGTGCCGCCCCCGCGCCGGCACCCGGCGCCTTCGGACCGGCCGCCGGTACTCCCGGTACTCCCGGCACACCCGGCGCGCCCGGGGCTCCCGCCACACCCGGCACGCCCGGTGCGCCTCCGGGGTACGTGGCGAGCGCGCCGCCCGGGTACGTGGCCGCCGGGCAGCACGGCCTCGGGGGCACGCCGAACACGCCGGGCCCGCCCCACACGCCGTACACCCCCGGGGCCCCGCACACACCCGGCGCGCCCTCGGCGCCTGTCTCTTATACACCTTTGACATTTCCGACGAATAGCCTTTTGTAATTCTCGTGTGTTGCCGTGTTATTAAAAAAAAAAAAAAAAATAAAAAAACAGAAACA
>NZ_JARGEE010000024.1:0-41430 GCF_033794485.1 Streptomyces sp. MB09-02B | reverse complement strand
GGTGGGAGCGGCGTCGGCGGCCCTCGTGACGTCGGGGGCGGCGGCATGCGGGGCAGGATTCGCGGGAACGGTGCCTTGCGGAGTCGCGCCTTGCGAAGCGAATCCCTCTGCGGGAGCGTCCGCCGGGACGGAGCCCTGGCCGGGGCTGACCTGCGAACCGGGGCCCTGGTGGGACGGGTCTTGCGGGCCTGTGCTCAGAGCGGACGGTTCCTGCGGCTCTGAGCCCTGAGCGGACGGCTCCTGCGGACCGGCAGGCTGCGTGACGGCGTCCTGAGACCCCGAACCCTCCGGCTCGGCCCCGTCGGTGACGCTTGCGGAGACGTCCTCGGAAGCCGCGACGCCGCCCGGCTGTGCGCCCTCAGTGTCACCCGCAGAGCCGGACACCACCGCGGCAGCGGAACCCTCGGCGTTGCCACTCCCCTCCTCGGTCTGACCGTCGCCGCTCTCCGCCTCCTGTCCCTCGCGGGACGAGGCGGCGTCACTCGACGTCTCGACGACCTCAGCGGCAGCGGAGGGGGCGGCACTCTCTTCGCTCGCACCCGAAGTCGCACCCGCATCCGCGGGATCGCTGGAGGGACCCGTGTGCGCGGCCACATCCGCGATCTCTTGCCTCAACGCGGTAGCCGAGATGCGCATGGTCGCGCCGCTCTCGATGTCCGCACCGTGGCCGCCGGCCTCGGGCGCCGCTGCCACCGGGGGCCACGGCGGCGGAAAAGCGCCACCCGAAGCGGCACCGGGCGGACCGGCCGCACCGGACATGTCGACGGGCGGACCGGCCGGCGGCGCGGGCGGGGGCGTCACGGCCCCGACGGCGGGAGGAACGCTCCCCGGCCCTGCCGCCGCGTCAGCGTGCGTACCCGAACCCGAACCCGAACCAGATTCCGAACCGACCCCTCCCGACGAAGCGTTCTGCGTGTACCAGGCAGGCGGCGCGTAGTCGATGGTGAACTCGCCCGTCGTCTCGACGGCGGACTCCGCGTCGGGCTGGTCATCGTCGGGTGTGGCCCATCCCCCGCGCATCCCGTCCCGATCGCTGCTCACAATTCCTCCTGGTGTGGTCGAGCACCCTCATGCCGTGCTGGGGCGACCGTTCCTGTCGTCCGTTTCGCCGGGCTGATCCCCCCTCGGGCCCCGGGCCATGCCGCACAGCCCGTACCACCCGATCGCGGGCAACTCGCGACGTGCTGTACCCCAGCCTAATCATCGCAACCGCGGGCACAGCAGGCCCGCCTCTCCAGACCGGCTTCCGTGAAGCGCTCAATTGCCTTGATCGTGTCGCAACTTGGACATACGCCCCTACCTGATCTCCGCTGCCGGGCTCGTCCCCGTTCGGACGACTCAGTCCACGCGACGTGCTCCGCCCAGGAGACCGGTCTCCGCGTCGGTGGCCTGGGTCATCACGTACTGCCGGTCCCGCTCCGTGCACCACAACGTGATGCCGTCCTGCAGTCCGGGCAGGGACCGGATCTCGGGGTGCGGCAGCCCTATCACACGCCCGATCTCCGTGGCCTCGTCCGGCGACACCCGCTGTACACCCACGAGGCGAGCCTGGCGCATCAACCGCGGCGCGACCGGACTCAGATAGGGAAGAAGTGTGAGTACGGACTGCCAGGGTGCTGATGCCACGCGTCCGCGGGGCGGTCGCATGCCGCAGTCACGCACCACCAACACCGGTGTGCCGGCCGACGCGCCCTGGGGCGGCACTCGCCCCACGTCGTACACGGCCAGGCCGTTCTGGCCGCCGCCGACGGCGTGCACCAGCGGCATCCAGGCCTGTGCCCGTCCTGTCTCCACGGCAACACGCGCCCCCGTCGCCGCCGCGCGGAGTGCCAGGACCTGGGCCGTCCACAGACCGCCGATGAGGACGACGTCGAACGGGGTCGGGCGGTTGATCCCGAGAACGGCGGGCTGGCCCTGTTGGTTGACACCCACCACCACACCGTCGTCTCCGATGGGCAGGGAGAGTGCCCCCACCTGTTCCACGGGCAGTGTGTGGCGCGGGTGCCGGGGACCCAACAGCCCGAACCCGGTGCGTAGTCGCTGTCCGAGGCCCGTGACCTCCGAAGTGCCTTCCGGTGCGGACGCGGACGACGGCGATGCCGATGCCCTCATGGCCATCAGCGGGTACCTCCGAGCGGCAGGGTGGCGAGAACGCCGGGGAGTTGTTCACGGTCCAGACGCACGAGCCCGGTCCGCGCCTGACGCGCTTCATGTTCCAGCTCGCGCCGCGCGTCGGTCAGCTCCTGATTGCTGCGACCGGTGATGCGAAGGTGGCCCGCAAGGGTGACGTCTTTCCGGCCTCCCTTGGCCAGCGTCAGACTGAAGGTCGTCGCCAGCGCGGGAACCGCGGTCAGATGTGCCACCAACTGTGCCAGCGAGGTGCCGGACTCGCCCAGTTGAGGCCAGCGGCGCACCCAGTACGTGGTGTGGCGACGATTGTCACAGCGCCAGCTGCGGCTGGACTCCTCGGTCCGCCGCTGTGGTGCCTCGTCCCGCCCGGTCTGTGCGGCCTGCGCGGTCACCATCGGGTTGGCGCACGCCGAGGTGGCGATGGCAGCTGTCAGCTCCTCCTCCGTCAACAGATTGGCCCGGAAGCCGGCGCCGGTCAGTCGACTGGACAAGTGCTCCGCCGACCGCACCAGACACTTCTGCGCCCCGCGGAGCCCGCCGCCGCGCGCGGCCACCGCTTCAGGGCACGACTCGGGGTCGAGTTTCAACGCTATCCACACGATGCGCACCGCCGGAGCGCCGGTCTGGGCCTGGAGCGGTGCGTAATTGCTCACGACGACCGACTGCTGGGGCAGATGCAGCGCGGGCGCCGGCTGGGTGTGCACCAGGATCTGCGCCGACTCCAGCCGGATTCCGTCGACTTCGAGGACGTCCTGCACGAGCGCGACGGGCAGCGGCCGGCGACTGCGCTCGGCGCGCAGCGCACCGGCATCCGACTCCAGCTGGAGCACTGCGGTGAGGAATCCTCCGTCGCCCACCATGCCGACCGGCCGCTGGTCGCGACGGTCGCCGCGGTGGAAGCTGTATGTCCGCAGGCTGGGATCACACTCCACGGCAGGTGCGAGGCCGGAATCGATCCCCGAAGGAGCCGGTGTGCTCGCGGCCCTGCGCATACGGGCCCGCAGTGCCAGCAGCGAGCCCAGCCACTCGGGCAGGGAGTGCCCGCGGCGTCGTACGAGAGCGAGCACGACCAGCACGGCGGCCGCCGCGACGGCCGGAATGAGCGCGGCCGTACCGGCGAGCCATCCGACGACCACGAGGGCGGCCGCCATCTCCAGCATCACCAGCCGCTGTACCGCGAACGAGCCACCGTGCCCCGAGTGGGACCTCAGATGGGGCGACACGGACCCGCGGGAAGACGCGGCGGCGTCGGGCGCCGCTCCCGACCGCGCTGTCGGAGAAGGAGAAGACGAACCGCGCGAACGCGACCGAAGCGTGCCACCTGATCGCGGCCCCGATTGCGATCGCGACCGGGCCCGTGTTGCGGAAGCCATTGCTCCAAAACCCCCGAACTCTCCCTAAAACCCATGCACTCAGGGCCCTGCACAGCCTGAACGCCCTGCCCGTGCCATCAGCACAGTCACGCAACAGGCATAGTAGGGGGCGTCTCTGACAGCCTGGGCGCCAGAGGCAATTGAGGACAGGGGCGGATCTTCACGGTTCCCCCCATGGCTCCGCACGGGGAGAGAGCGGACACAGATGGCATCACGGCGGGACGAACTCAACGCCTACACCTTCGCGAAGCGCCGTACGCTCGCATCCTTCCTTCAGCCGTCTCCGTCGGGTTCGGAGGAAGGCGCCCCCAAGCCGCTTCGGGCGCTGTGGCCCGGCGCTGTCGTCGGTGTGGTGATTCTCGCGGTCTTCGGGGGCATCGGTGTGTTCAGCCCGAAGGCACCCAAAGACTGGGCCAAGGCGGAGGAGCACGTCATCGTGGCGAGCGATTCCACCACCCGATACGTGGTGCTGAAGACGGATGGTCGCGAGCAGCTGCATCCGGTTCTCAACATGGCGTCGGCCAAACTGCTCCTGGATCCCGGCAAGGCCGACATCATCACCGTCGACGAGGAGATCCTCGACAGCGGCAAGCCGCCGCACGGTGCCACGATCGGGATCCCCTACGCCCCCGACCGTCTCCCCTCCCCCGACGAGGCGGAGGTCGCCAAGCGCTGGGCCGTGTGCGAGCGTCCCGGTGACGGCGGCCGCGCCATCCAGAAAGCCGCGTTCGTGCTGGCCGAGAAGGAGTTCGACAAGACGGGAGGCGCCGAGAAGCTCTCTGGCGGCGACCTGATGTACGTTGTCGGCCCGGACGGCAAGACGCAGTACGTGGTCGACGCGCGGGGCACGGCGTACCAGCTGGCCGACCCGACCGATACCGAACTGCTCAGGGCCCTCGACACCCAGGGCAGAGACCCGCAGCGCGTGTCCCAGAAATGGCTCGACACCCTCCACAAGGGCGACCCGATCTCCATCCCGGAGATCGACGGTACGCCCGGCACGAAGGCGAACGCCTCCACCGGCCTTGAGCAGTACGACAAGGTCGGTGAGGTCATCAAGGCATACGACGGTCGGCGGATGCAGTACTACGTGGTGCTGCAGGGCGAGGTGGCCCGGATCTCCGAGTTCGTCGCCACGCTGCTGCTCAACAGCGGGGACCTCGTCGACGTCGGACAGGCCGGAGAGGCACAACAGGTCCACCCCAGTGCGGTCGCCGACAGCACGACCTTCGAGGCGGACAAGACCTGGCCGGCGTTCAAGCCGAAGACGGTGAACGACGGCTCCAGCGCCACCTCGGGCCGCAACACCGTCTGCAACGTCCTGCTGTCGGTCGGCTCGCAGGGGAAGACAAAGCTGTCCACCTGGGTGGGCACCGACTTCCCGGCTCAACTGCCGACCGGTTCCTCCAGCGCGTATGTCACTCCGGGCTCCGGCCAGCTCTACCGCCAGTTCAAGGGTGCGGAGACGAGGGCAGGTGGCGTCTTCCTGGTCACGGACACGGGCCTGCGTTACGCGCTGCAGTCCAACAGCGACAGCACCACCGGGGACGAGGGCATCGGCACCTCGGCCAAGCAGCGTGAGGAAGAGCTCAACGAGGCGAAGATCGCCCAGACCCGGCTCGGCTACGAAAAGGTGACGCCCTCTCCCGTCCCGGCGCAGTGGTCGACGTTCCTGCCGACGGGGCCGCGCCTGTCGGAGGCGGCGGCGCGGCAGCCGCAGGGTTCGTAGACGCGCGGTGGAGGGGAGCGAAGCGATGTCGAAGGCGAACGCGAGGGCGCTGAGCGCGCGGCTCAGGCGGAACACGCGGCTCAGGCGGAACACAGAGACGTGGGGGCTCCGGAGCGGCTGGGGTACGAGACCGACGGCCCGGGCTGCCGCGACCGCGCTGATCGCCACCACCTCGGTACTCGCTCTGCCCGCGACCACTGCCTGGGCCGACGCCGGTCAGTGCACGTTCCCGTCGAAGGACTATGCGGGCCGTCCCTGGGCGCTGCAACGCGTCAACCTCGACGAGCTGTGGGCGCTGTCCACGGGGAAGAACGTCCAGGTGGCCGTGATCGACACAGGGGTGGATGTCAAGAACCCCCAGCTCACCAAGGCCGTGGACGCCGCCAAGGGCGCGAACTACCTGCCCGCGAAGAACTCCGAGGGCGAGAAGATCGACCGCGGCAACAGCCAGGGCACCACCGACACAGTGGGCCACGGCACACGTGTGGCCGGCATCATCGCGGCCCGGCCGCTGAAGGGGACCGGCTTCGTGGGCCTGGCCCCGGACGCCGAGATCATTCCGATCAAGCAGAACAACGCGGAGGGCGACGGAACGGCCCTCACCCTGGCGTCGTCGATCCGTCACGCCGTCGACGTGGGCGCCGATGTCATCAACATCTCGCAGGACACGGCCAACGCCGTGAAGCCCGATGCGAGGCTGGAGGACGCCGTCGACTACGCCCTCGACAACAAGGTCGTGGTCGTCGCCTCGGCCGGCAACGACGGCCTGGGCGGCAACGTCAAGGTCACCTACCCGGCGTCGTACGAGGGAGTCCTGGCGGTGGCGTCCTCCGACCGCAACAACGAACGAGCCCCCTTCTCACAATCAGGGGAATTCGTAGGAGTCGCAGCCCCGGGCGTCGACATGATCTCCACAGTCCCCGACGGCGGGCACTGCTCCGACAACGGCACGAGCTTCTCCGCGCCGTACGTGGCCGGTGTGGCGGCTCTCCTGAAGTCCAAGTACCCGGACTGGACCGCCCAACAGGTCGTCGCCCAGATCGAACAGACAGCGGAACGCTCGATCCCCGGCCATGACCCCTTGGTGGGGTGGGGAGTGGTCGACCCCGTCAACGCGCTGACGAACGTGGACCCGAAGCGCCCTGTCGAGAGCCCGAAGCCCGAGGGCGGAGTAGCCAGGGGCGAGGCACCCTCGGTCACCCCGCTGCACTTCGGCGAGTCGGCGGAGGAACGAAACACGCGCCTGGCGACGTATGTGACCGTAGGCGGCCTCGTCCTGGTGGCGGGGCTGAGCGGCACGGCGGTGGCGGTGCGGGACACACGACGCAAACAGCGACGCAGCCCGGAGGGCAACACCACATGGACCCGCTGACCCAACTGACCGTGCTGGGCCTGATTCTGTCCGCGGTACTTCTGGCCATGGCCTGCGTCAAGGCGGACTGGGTACGCGCCTGGCGCTCCCGCGTCAACCCATCGGCCGAGGAACTGCCCGACTCCGCCTTCATCGTCGCCCGCATCACCCTTATCACGATGGCCGGCATGCTCATCTACCTGGCTGTCCAGAGCTTCGGCGTCTCCCGATGACGCGGGGTGGGACGACAGCGAGCTGACCGGGGCGGTGCAGGGCCACGGACGGCCTGGACGGCTGGATGCAACCCGACCGACTGGGCTGGCGACTCCCTTTGCCTCGATCACTACTCGACTCCCCGCAAGGACATGGTGTCGCAGAACGGCGGCGGTGATGCCGGACTCTTGTCTGCCCGGCTACGTGAGAAACATGCTGCCCCTCGCCGCCCGTTGCCGCTCGGCCGACTGTGAGCGCCAAATGGATCGCAGGACGCACCGCGTTGCGTCGAAGTCGGCGAGCCGTGCTGGCCTCCACCTCGCGTGCACCGGCAAACCGACTCCGTATAGCTTGACTTCATGGGACTCTTCGACAAGCTGACCGGAACCAAAAGCCCCGCCAGCGGTGTCGCCCCGCGATCTGCGGCCGAGGTGCACGCGGCTCTGCTCGACCTCAACCGCCTTGACCTCCCCTACGTCATCCGAGACGGTCGAGAGGAGGGGGCAGACCTGGTGGCGGAGTGGCGCATCCTGGACCCGGCCTGGCAGACCTTCTTCGGCCGCACCCAGGGGAGTCGGGTCTTCCAGGTGCGGATGCGCCTAGTTCCGGAAAAGAACGAAGTTCGTTCCCTCGATCAGGAATACGAGGTCACTTGGGTCGGCGAAACGCCCAGACTGGCCGTCGCGGCAGAGGCCCGACGTGGCCAGGGACATACGGTTTCCAAGAGCTGGACGCTCGGCCGGGGCCAAGACGGCCGCCTCGAAGCGAACGAGACGTTCACCTTCGACAGCTTCGAGCTGAAAGGCCCTCTGCAGGACGCCGTTCTGGACGCGGGATGGACCTGGCGCGGAGTCATCACCGGCAAGTTGTGAGGTTGGCGGGCCCTGACCTCGCCGCCTTGGTGTGCGGCTCAACAACCTCACCCTGGCGGCCGCACGTCAGTGGTGGTCGTCGAGATCACCGGGCAGGCCCTGGTGATCGCGTACCGAGTTCAGCCCAGAACGTCGGGCCGCCGCCCGCCCGACGCTGCCCCCCCAGCGGCTGGCCAGGGCAGTGGTGATGAGCAGGCCACGCCTGTGTTCTTCTTCTGCTTCCACTTGCGAGCCCGGTAGCCGTGACGGCGGGATCGGGACCTTGAGCCTCGGACCCTGCACTCGTCTCTTCACCAGCGGCTAGGCAGAATCCAGCACGGGCTTCGGGGGAGCCCGCCGTTCTTCTCGCAGCGCAGTTCCTTGGCCATGGCCAGCGAGACGGAGTGGGCCACGGTCGCGTAGGCGTCCTTCAACGCCTCTATGGCACCCTCGGGTTCATGAAATGGATCCCGGTACTCCACGCCGATCTCGATGTGGGCCGCATCCGACGAGCCACCCAACTTGTCGCTCTTGCATGCGAACTGGACGTACGCCTTGTTCGCCGCTGCCAGGGCCCGCTCCCCCATCTTCAGCACGGTGAACTCCGACGCGGGGGTGCCCGTCGCAGCAGTGTCGACCCGCCTCCAGGTGATTCTGAGGTCGAAATCCGGCGTGTCGGTGGGCGTGTAAACACGGCAGACGTCCCCGCGGTACACGTTGGGATCCCAGAATGTCTCGACAATGGTCGTCGCGGCCTGCGCGGTGGTGTACCTCTCTGCCGAGGCCTCGAACCGCGACGCCCCCGTGATCACCTTCAGTGCCTTGGACGCGTCGTCGGACATGGCGTCGCCACCGCAGAGTTGTGTCCCCGTAACGACCTTGTAGTCGTCCGGAACTCCGTCCCCGTCCCCTCCACAACCTGTGGCCCCGAGAAACAACGAGCCGGCCACGGCCGCGGAGAGGAGCCCCCCGCGTACTGACCTACGACTGATCACTGTCCGCATCCTTATGTGTCCCCGGCCGTCCACCGGCCTCAACCGGTTTCCGGGTCGTGGCCCTGCTGGTTCTCCCGGTCGTTGCCGACTGCGTAACAGAGCAGCATCGATTCACGTAGGTCCTGTGCGAAATCGCTGCGGGGGTCCACGCCGTTGTGCCGCAAGAAAGCATCCATCGGGACCTCGGCCATACTCTCACCGGCGGAGTAGATCTCGTCCTTCTCCGCGTCGGCGAGGTCCTCCATCTTCCCCTTGTGCTCATCCACCGATTTTTCGGACATGTCGCCGACCATCTGACCGATGACCTGTTCGGCAGCGCCAGCGGCGGTATCCGTCGCCAGCGAGATAAGCACTGCGGCCGTGCCTACGGCCGCAGTCGCGGGCAGGAAGGCGACGCCCGCCGCGATGCCCACCGCGGCCCCGAACTGGACCCAGCCCGCTCGCTTGGCGACCGCCTTCTCGTAGTCCTCGTGGGTCTTGAGGTTCGTCGCCTCCACATGGTCGGCCCGGGACTGGTCGAGCATGCCCTGGACCTCGGCGCCCACCCGCACGGTCGCCCTGGCAGCGCCCTCCTTGATCCCGTCCGAACCCACTGTCTCTTCCAGCACGCTACGGGTGTAGACCTGCTCCGCGGCCGAGACCGTCGCGTAGGCGTCCGGGTGCTGACCCAGGGTGCTGAGGAAGCCCCGGACGATACTCCGCCCGTGACCGTCAACGGTGTCCGCGAAGTCGAGGTGGCCCTCCGGGTTCTTGCCCGGCGCGAACACGCTCTCCGGGTCGTTCTTGTCCAGCGCCCAGTTGATGTCGTCGATGTAGCCGCCGCCCATGACGCCCAGGCTGTCGGCCAACGCTTCGTGGCGCTCCTTCAGCAGACCCCGGTCCGCACCGTACTTCTCCATGACCTGCTGCATGACCGCGGCGTTGTCCGCGTCCCGCACCACGCCGGCGTCCGAGTGCCCAGCCGGGTAGCCGAGGGTTGCTGCCTCCAAAGCGTGGCCAAGAGTGTCCGGCATCTGGTCGAGGGCTGCCTCGTGCTCGTCGACCGAGTTGACGTCAGGGAAGGACTCCCACTTCTCGTTGCCGAAAAAGTCGAAGTAGTTGTCGATCGCCTGGCCGTCCTTGTCCTTCCCGAGGTCGGCCGTGGCACCGCGGTCGACCGTGCCGTCCTCGTTGTACGCGGTCGGCGGGTCGGTGATTCCTAATGCTGTTTGTCAAGCCGCGTGAGCGGCGGGAGGCACGGCCCCGTAGGTCCGTCCGTCGCGTAGGAGGGCCCAGAGGACGTTGACACGGCGGCGGGCCAAGGCGAGGACGGCCTGGATGTGGCGCTTGCCTTCGGAGCGTTTGCGGTCGTAGAACCGTCGGGAGTCGTGGGCGGCGGAGGTTGCCGCTGATCATGCCGGAGTCACGGGGAACGGGAGCAACGCCGCCGAAGCCGGCTAGGCGGTCAGGAGTGCCGAAGAGACTCATGTCGCCGCCGGTCGCGGCAAGGAACTCGGCACCGAGGATCACGCCCAGGCTGGGCATGCTGGTGATCACTTCGAAGTCCCGATGTTCGCGAAACCGGGCCTCGATCGCCTCATCGCGCTCGGCGACCTGCTGGTTGAGGGCCTTCACTTCCCGCGCGAGTGTGTGCACCATCTGGGCGGTCAGTTGTTCGCCGGGCAAGCTGGCGTCCGGCGGCTTCCAGCGCTGTCTCGGCGAGCCGGTCAGGGCGCAGGACCTTGCGGTTGCGCAGCCAGGTCTCGAGCCTCTTCTTGCCTGTCCGGCGCAGGGAGGTCGGGGTCTGGTAGCCGGTCAGCAGCATGAGCGGGCCGGTGTTGGTGAGGTCCAGTGCCCGTTCCAGGCCAGGGAAGATGCCAGTGAGTTGGGCGCGGAGCTGGTTGACGGTGCGGGTGCGGTCGGCGACCAGGTCCGTGCGCCGGCCGGTGAGGATCTTGAGGTCGGTGACGGTCTCGTCGCTGGTGCGTAAGGGGTGCAGGTCGCGGCGGATTCGGATCTGGTCGGCGATGACGGCGGCGTCTTTGGCGTCGGTTTTGCCTGCGCCGCGGTAGCTCTCGGAGGCGCGGTGGATGGCCCGGCCGGAGATGTTGTGCACCGGCTGGTCGTGGTTGGACAGGATTGTGATGGCCAGGGCGGCTCCGCCGTCGCCCAGGTCGATGCCCCAGGTCACGTCATCACCCAGGGCCAGGACGTCGGTGAGAAGTTCGAGGAGTTCGGGTTCATCGTTGGCGACGCGTCGGGACAGCAGCTGGTGGCCGCTCTCGTCGATCGCGACGCAGTTGTGGTGCGTCTTGCCTGCGTCGATGCCGGCCCAGATCATGGCCATGTGGTGCCTCCGCGTGGTGTGGTGCTTGTGCCTCCCGACGGACGACCTCGCTGTCGATTCCCTAAAGCTTGTCCCGTAAACGATCTCCGTACCTTCCGCGACCAGTAGCCCTGTCCGCTGGTCCAGATGTGCGGCAGACTTCGGGCAACAGACATGACCGAGGGGATGGGGAGGGCGCATAGAACACGTCAGTGAGTCGTTGAAGGGCTGTGGTCCATCGGTACTGGACGCGCTTGGTGCTGCTGGGTGGACAGCAGGTCGCAAGATCGCCACTGGAGACTGGACTCAGCAACTGGCAGCCGCTGGGTTCGAGCTAAACGAGATGGGGGTCGGGGTCTGGGCCGAGTTCGGCGAGCTGACGATCAGAAGCTGCCCCGCTCGCGTTCCTGCCTCGTCACTGCACATAGACCCCGTGGACGCTTGCGTCGACACCGCCGCGGAGGCGTCCAAGCTGAGGCGCCGATACGCGGAGAGCTACAGCCCTCTGGGTATGTGGTCGGTCCAGTTCAGGTCGTATATCGCGGCCAGCGGGCGCGTCGTCGCCGTCGGCCCGAATTTCCTCTGGCCCCTGGGGTCGACCTTCGCAGAGGCGCTGGCCTACGTGGTGGACGGCGATGCCGGCGTCAATCGCGCAGAACAAGCAGACTGGCTCGCCAACTGCCTCCCCGGCAGATGAGACGATCTCGCGGTGGCTGGTGTGATCACGGCGTCGGAGCCTTCCTGGATAGCCCCGTTCACCGGGCTGAGCCCACGGCAGTTCGACAAGATGGTCACCGCGCTGCGGCGCGAGGGTGCGGACCCGGTCCGCAAGGGCCGGCCCTGGAGCCTGCCGCTGGAGGATCGGGTCCTGCTGGTGGCCGCGTACTGGCGCACGAACCTCACGCTGCGGCAACTGGCCCCGCTGTTCGGGGTGTCGAAGTCGGCCGCAGACCGCATCATCGACCACCTCGGCCCTTCGCTCGCGTTTCAGCAGCGCAGACGGTTCCGCAAGGACACCGTGCTGATCGTGGACGGCACCCTGGTTCCCACCCGCGACCACACCGTCGCCGAGCAGTCGAAGAACTACCGGTACTCCACCAACCATCAGGTCGTCATCGACGCCGACACCCGGCTCGTCGTCGCCGTCGGCCGGCCGGTCCCAGGGAACCGCAACGACTGCACGGCATGGGAACTCTCCGGGGCGAAGGACGCCGTCGGCCGCACCACGGTGATCGGGGACGGCGGCTATCGCGGAACCGGCGTGATCATCCCGCACCGCCGTGACCCCGGGCAAAGTGAACTCCCGGCCTGGAAGGAAGAGCACAACCGTTCACACCGCAAGGTCCGCGCCCGCGTCGAGCACGCCTTCGCCCGGATCAAGACCTGGAAGATCCTCCGCGACTGCCGCCTCAAAGGTGACGGCGTCCACCACGCCATGCTCGGCATCGCCCGCCTGCACAACCTCACGCTGGCCGGCTGAGAAGCAACAACGATGGTCAACCGGCATGTCGTAGATCATTTACGGGACAACGCTTACTCAGCGATCATCCGCAATTCCTAATTGGCAGCCGAGTCGTCGTGGGGGACCGGGCGGCCAATCACTGAAAGCCACAAGCGGCAGAGCTTTTTAAATCACACCCGGTGCCCCTGGGTGGATGAACCATACGAGGGGCTCACCGCGTCCCGCAGAAAAACGTAGGGAGCTTCTTCGAGTTGGCCACCGATCAGGTGATGGCCCCGTGAAGCGCAGCGAGCGAGGCCCCCGGGCTGTTGATCGAGATGTCTGACGTCTCAATCACGTTGCTCGGGGGCCTCACTGGTCATGATCCTGCCGCACTCGCTACCGCATGCGCTCGTGGAGTGGGTCACCATGCTGATCGTCACCCGCGAGGGCGACTGCCGCTGCAAGGTCCGTCCGTCCCAACGCGCGATGATGGCACTGGTGTACCTGCGCGAACACACCACCCGGGCAAAGATCGCCGCCGGGTTCGGGATCAGCGAGTCCACCGCACACGCCTACACCAGCGCGGTCATCCACCTGATCAAATACTAGCCCTGCCGCCTCAGTTGCATCGACTAGAGTCCTCAAGTTCCTTGGTGTACGCCGTGATCAATTTCTTCATTGCATCGGAGTCCGATCGATCGGGAGTGAACACCTGGATCACGGCGTACATATTCTGATCGAGATGATCCGATGACTTGCAAGATGCCGAGGTCTTCCCTACAGCGCCAGTGCCCGAGTATAGGTAGCGGTTGTCGTCGGTCACTTGGCCATCCTCCATTTTGTCGTAGGCGGCGGCGACAGTGGACGCGCTCTCTCCGGTACTCCACCATGTCTGGATTTGCCGAACTGTTACGGCTCCATCGACGATCACGTCACACCGTTTCGTTCCCCCGTTGGGGGAGGCGGGCTTCACGGAGATGGAGTCTCCCCCCGGCAGGAAAGCGCCGAGTAGAACAGGTTTCAATGCAATTCCGCAGAGTGCGCTGGGGACCGTGTAATTCTTCTCTTCTTCTCCGCCTCCGCCTGAGCATGCGGCAATTGCTGTGGTGACTGCCAGCGTCATGGCGAGAGTGGCTGAAGCTCGAACAATTCCTACAGGGCGGTTGGGTTGGGGGCGGAACATGACCAGTCCCTCTCGTATGGTGTCAGATATCGGTCTTGAGGTGTGGTGTCATGTACTCAGTGTTTGTACCCGCGTCCCGGAAGCCCTGCTGCGCTGCCGTGCGCGCCTTCTCATCGACGCTGATGTCTTGAAGGTCAGTGCGACCGTGGGCCTTGGCCGCGAGTTCGGCGGCCCGCTCGGTGTAGGCCGCGTTCTCTTCGAGTCCGCTCTCCCAGTTCTCTCCCATAGTGGATCCAGCATTTTCCTTTGCGTGCCCCTCTGCATTCTGGAAGAGCTCCTCGAGGACCATGCTGCTGACAGTGCCAGCTAGGCCGCCAGCGGCAGCACCGGCAACCGGGCTTGCGACGAACGTCGCGCCAACGCCAATACCCGTTCCGATGACACCTGAGACACCGTTCTTCCACTGGGCGACAGAATGGTCGTAGGCTTTGTCGTCCTCGTCTGCCGGGCCGGCAACTGCCTCTTGACGTCCGATGGCCAATGTCCCCGAGACCTCGCCCGAACCGTGTGCGAGCTGCTCGACAGCGAATTGCGTGTCCTTCGAGTATCTGTCACTTGCCGGCAGGTCCGGGTTCATGTGGTAGTCCATCAGGTTTGCCATGTAAGACTTATTCGCTACTTCGACGGCTGCATAACCTTCAGGGTTCTGCCCGACTGCAATAAGTAGTGCAGTCACGTCCCGATGGTTGAGGGTGGCGGATGAACCACTGACAGGGAAAAGTTTGTTTGTGTCTTCGTCGGAGTCGTCCGTCATTGCCCGATTAATATCCGGGAGATACTCTGATGTGATCTGTCCAATACTGTCGGACATGTACCCATTATCGGTGAGACGTCCGCCATCATCTGAAATGGACGATACGAGACTCTCGAACAGCCTCGTCTGTTCTTCGTTGTGGGCAGGTGTGTCCGCTGTCGGTAGCTCGCCAGCCGGATGCCCTGTAGTCGCCGCCTCCAGCGCTAGTGCCAGATTGTTCTTCCCCGTGTGGAGATCATCTCCGGTGGAGCTCGTCTCCTGGGGCCAATCCCGTTCCTCAAAAAGGTACTGGAAGTTGGATAGCTCCTTTTTGGCCATGTATTCGTCTTCGTCATCGGAGTCCCACTCGAAGGGGTTTTCCGGATCGTCCTTCGAAACGTATTGCTGGTTGAAGAAATCGGTAGCCGCCGCAGGGCTGTTGGACAGGCCCTTCAAGTAACCCGTGAGCGGGTCGGAGCCGCTGTCCTCTCCGATCCGGTTCAGTCGGGGACTGCTGCCGATCTGCTGCCAGACCCCGTTCCCATGCTCGCCATTTCCGGTGAGCCTGCGCTCGGTGTCCATGAGCTTGGTGCCGTAGTCGTGCAGGAACTGGTCGTCGTAGTCGCCGGTTCGCATCAGGTTGCTCATGACCTGGAAGCCCATCGGACCGCCGCTGGTGCCGTAGATCGGCTTGTCGCCGATGTCGATCATCTGGCGCTTCCAGTCGGTCATGGCCAGGGAGTCGCTCTGCGAGGCGTGGGCCAGCGTGGTGCCAAGGTTGCGCTGGAGGTCGTCGAACTGGTCGAGACGCTTGTGAGTGAGTTCGTAGTTTCCCCTGTTGGTGTCGGTGACACCGGTCCAGAACTCAAGAGTCTTCTTCGGACCGAGGGTCGTCGCGAACGTCTCGCCGAAGAGGTCATCGTTTGCGTACTTCTTGAGTCCGTCGTTGAGCCTGTCGAAGTCCTTGACCGTCAGGTCGTCGGGGTCCTTCTTCGCGAGCTTCGCCAGTTCCTTGGCCGCCTTGACAGCTGCGGCCGCGGAATCCCGGTCGGAGTAGTTGGCGTCCGAGAAGCCCAGCCTGCTCTGATCGGCGATTGCTTGGAGGACGGTACTTGCCGAGTCGTCGCTCTGGGTGGCTTTGTTCAGAATTCCCTGGACCTCGTCGCGAAGCGCGGTGATGTCCCCCTGGTTGTCCGTGTCCGCCTTGGCGCGGCCTTCCGGAGGAACGTCCGAGGTGACTGTGAATCCGCCCTCGTACCCGATGACCTTCAGGTTCTTCTTCCGTCCGCGGTCGATGGCCTCGGTCAGCTGCCGGTGATAGCCCTTCAGCTCGCCCCAGGTGTCGCTGAGGATGCTGTGAATGGTTTTGGCCTGTGTGTGGGCATCGGCGAACTCGCCCGCCGTCTTGCCGATGAACTCCTTGGAGACCTGGGCGTTCACACCAGCCCAGTTGGCCTTGTTCGCGGCCTGGTGCAGCCCGTCTTCGGCGTCCTTCTTCAGTTCTTCGAGGCGATCGACGAGTGTCGACCAGTCGGTGACGGCGTCGTCGAGCAGTTTGAAGCTGGCATGGAGGAGAGTGTCGAGTTGCATCGGGTTTCGTCCTCAGGGCAGAAAAGTAGGGGGAGTAGGCGTTGGGTGCCGCACGGCGCAGATGCCGGTACTGGGCGGCGGCGCGGTGGGACCATGCCGTCGACGGCCCGAGCCGCCGCTACTCCTTCTTCTTGCTCTCCTCCGGGTAGTAAGCACGGTTCTTTTCACCAGGCCCGCCGACGCGTTCGTCGAATCCGGCGTCCAACGCGTCGATGCTGCTCATCTGCCGCTGGATGTAGCCATCGTCACCGTCGTGCAGCTTCGTGGTGACATGCATGTGGTTCGAGATGTGTGCGACGGCGTCCCTCAGGGACTTGAGCTGCTCTTCCCAGCGGGTCGACACATGCTTGAGGCCGGCGCCGAGGGCGAAGCCTTGCTTCGACAAGTCACCGGCCGCCGAGTCACTGCTGGGGACGGCGACGCGGGCCTTGTCCCAGAGATCGTTGTAGAGGGTGTGCGCGATCTTGCCGATCTTGCTCAGATCGGTCTGACTGGCCTTGAGGACCCCGAACTTCTCCGGAAGCGCAGAAGAGCCGCCACCACCCTCGACCCGGTTCAACTGCATGTGCGTCGACTGCCGCTCGGCTGCCTCCGCCTTGATCTGCTCCCACTCTTCCCATGCCATGGGTAGACCCTTCCCCCGTGTGCTCGGCCAGCGCTCCTCATGCCACCGTCTGGGACAGACGCTGCTGTTCCGATGGTGTGGGTGCGAGTCAAGTTAGCAACCCGGCCCATGGTGAGTTTGGATCACATCCACTGTACGTAGATTGTCGGTCGTGAAGGTTCGCGGGAGACATGTGCTCGGGACCCCGGTGACGGCTGGAAGGGGGAGGGGACCCGTGGTTGGGTGTCGCTTCGGCCACGACACGCAGGAGTTGACGCGGAGAGTCGATTGGCTGCCTGCGCGAGTCTGATGAAGATCGAAAGCAGTGTGATGCCGTCGTCCGTGGTGGCCCTGCATCATGGGGTAGAGCCACGCGGGCCCGGTGCACGGCCCGTCATGTGCACCCGTTCACAGTGAACAGGCAAGACGGGCAAAGGGTGACAGCCGGTCGGTCTCGTAACCGGGCTGACGTACATCGCTGTTGGCCCTGTTGTGCGGGTTGACTACAGTGGCAAAAGCGCCGTGAGGCACGGCTCGCTTTGCGAATCGTACGGCGCGTGGTTGGCCGAGTCCCGATCAAGGTCGGGGCTGACGGGTGTGCGGGGAAACGGGGAGGGGCATCGTGCTTCCGGCAGAGATGGCGGGGGGTGTGTCGGCGGCCAGGGCGGCGAACCTGGAGGCCAGTGGCGAGGCGCTGGACAAGTTCGTGAAGCGGGTGGACGCGGTTCTCCGCGACCTTGAGACGTCGGCCGGCAACCCGACGAAGGTGGGTGCTCAGACCATCAGGTCCACGTCCCTGAGCGCGGGGGCGGACGGCATCTTCCCTGAGGCCGATGGCTTGTACACGCAGTACAACCGGGTCCATCGAGAGCTCACGTCCCTGTCCAAGACCCTGCATCTGCAGATTGAGGCGACCGCCATCGCGGTTCAGGGTGCGCATCGGGGCTTCGACAACCTTGAGGAGGAACTGCGGCAGCGGTTCCACGCCATCCAAGGAGAGATCACGGAGATCCAGGATGCCAAGGACGGCAAGCAACGCGTCGGTGACGGCCGCACGATGGTGAAGTGACGATGACTGACAAGCGGCACGAGGCGGACGTCGACCGCGTCGAAGGGCAGAACGGCGTCACGGACATTGTCCGAGGGTTTGAGGACCGTCCGCAAGGTGGCTTGCTCAACCGAATGGTGCGCTCGGCCTTCGTGGACAGTTCGCTGGGGCGGACCATCGCGGATCGGACAGACTTCGAGAAGCGTGACTTCGACCTCAATCAGCTGATTGACCTCGTCGAGCGAACAGACCCGGAGGACCTGGAATCCTCGGGCAAGGCGCTGTGGGATGCGCGCGACGCCATCAAGGCGGCAGCTGACGAACTCGAAGGCCACATCGACAACGTCCACTGGGTCGGAGAATCGGGTGATGCCTTCCGCAAGTGGGGCAGCTCGCTCGTCACCAACACGCACCACTTGAGTGACTTCGCGGGAACTGCAGGGGACCAGATCACCGCAGCCGCCGTGGGCCTTGCGTCTGTGCGCGGTGCCATGCCGTCTCGTGACGCGGAAGCGAGCCGGAAGCGGCCCGAGCACTTCACAGAGGCCGAGAAAGTCGCGGACAAGAGCGAGTATGCGGCAGCCGTACGGGTGGAGAAGGACCGTCAAGAGGCGATCAACCAGATGAACCGGTTGGCCTCGTACTACGCGGTGTCCGAAGAGGTGCTGGCCTCCCTACCTGCCAAGGACAAGACGCCGGAGTTCACGGCCATGCCTGATGTCGGAGTTCCCAAGCCTGTTGCTCCGCAGGTGGATTATGGCCCTTCGGCGGCCGGTACGGACTCACACACCCACGGGACAGCACCTTCCGTGGGCGCTCAGGCGACTGGCGATATCTCCAGGCACACTGCAAGCGACAACCAGCTCACCACCAATGACGTCACCAGTAAGATCACGTACCCCGACGAGCCTGTCCGTACCAATATCGACAGCGTCGGCACGCTGCCACCGTCCACAACTACACCCGCGACCGGCCACATTCCGCCGTCATTGGGTACCCCTGCTCCCGGTGGCGGCCAGCAGGGTATGTTCGAGGGTGGTCTAAGGGCACCGGTCTCAAACGGTACGTCAGGCCGGAACCTGGGCGGATCGAATAGTTTCCGTAATCCTGCGTCGGCTCAGGGGCGCACTGGTTTGCCCGGTTCGCCTAGTTCGGCTCCTGGACGCTCTACGGGGCAAGGGCCCATGAACCAGATGGGGCGACCCACGTCGACCGGACGGCCCACTGCCGGAGGCGTGGCTCCCGGATCGCATTCGTCCCAGATGGGCCGTGCGGTCACCGTCGGTACGCCGCGAGCCGGTGGCACGGCTGCTCCGCAGGCGAACAGCCGTCCTGTGACCGGAGCCGGTCGCGTGAATGGAGTTGTCGGGGGACAGCCCACTGCCGCTGGCGGCGCTTCCGCGAAGGGTGCGGCGAGAATTCCTCGCGGCACGATCATCGGTGGCGAGGGGGCGGCGGCCAACTCGCGGCCTGCTACTGGTCGGCCGGGGCAGCGTGGGGTTTTCGGAACGCCTGAGACCGGGGCGAGGTCAAATTCAAGCGCGACACCCCCTCGTGGGGGTTCCGGAACAACCGAGGCTGTCACGGGTAGGCCGACCGCACGCAACTCCGTGTCAGGAGCCGAGCGTAACGGCCTGACGCGTGGCGGCGCCGGACTCGTGCGCGGCCCTGGCCACGGGACGCCCGGTAACGACGGGAACACCCAGGGATTGCCGCGCCTCGACCACCGGCTCGAAGACGAAGAGACTGACCTGCCCAACAGGCCGCGGCGTGACGTGCCGCCGGTCGTCAACTGACCGAGCATGAGCGAGGACACGGAACACGATGACGTCAGGGACCAGCCGACGAGCCGAGCAGGCCATGTTCCATGGATCGCGCTGCGGTAGACGAGTCCGGGCTGTGGGTGCGCTGGTCGGTGCCCTGGCGGTCGTGAGTGTGGGATTCGCTCCTGGTGCCGCTGCGTACGACGCCCAGTCCGAGCAGTGGTACCTGGAAGCGATGCAGGCCCAACAGATGTGGAAGGTCAGCACAGGCAAGGGCATCAAGGTGGCTGTCATCGATAGCGGGGTGAACGCAGATACCCCGTCATTGAAGGGGCAGGTTCTGGTCGACGAAGTGCCCAAGTCGGTTGCGTACGGCGCTACGGACGATCAACTAGGCCATGGAACCTCCATGGCCGAGTTGATCGCAGGTACGGGAGCAGGCGGAGGCCTGCAGGGGTTGGCGCCGGGGGCGAAGATCATTCCGTATCGCATTGAGCTTGAGGGACTTAAGGGCGGGGCGGAGGAACTGGAGAAGACCCCTGATCTCATAGAAGCGATCAGGGCGGCAGCCGACACTGACGCGCAGATCATCAGCATGTCGTTCGGATCAGTGGGGCCGAGTTCCAAAGAGAAGGAAGCCGTCGAGTACGCCGCTTCGAAGGGCAAGTTGATGATCGCCTCGGTTGGCAACAAGGGGCAGACCAAGGGCGCGATCGGCTATCCGGCCGCATACCCGTATGTGCTCGGGATCGCGGCAGTGGACTCCTCCCTAACGGTGCCAGAGTTCTCCTCGTCAGGAAATTACGTGGATCTCTCGGCACCAGGGGCAGGCTTCCCGGGGTGGTGCGATGCGACCTTCCGCTCGTACTGTGACGACAGGTCCGGCACGAGTCCTGCAGTCGCCGTAGCCGCCGCCTCCGCGGCCCTGATCTGGTCCGCCCACCCTGACTGGACGGTGAACCAGGTCACCCGCTCCCTGATCGATACCGCTGGCCGCACATGGGCGAAGGACGAACCGAGCAAGTACGCCGGTTATGGCTTCGTCCGTCCTCGGATCGTTCTCAAGGACCCGGACTATGACGCCGGCTCTGCCGACGTCGACCCCCTCGCAAAGGACAACGGCGGAGATCTTCTGGCCGACTCTGCGTCCGCTGCTTCGCCCCCTCCCTCCCCCTCTCCGTCGATCGCATCACCGGCACCCGAAGAGCGCTCCACAGGCGGCACATCGGCTGCAGGATCAGCTGCGAAATCGACCGATGACAGCAACACCCTTTGGATCGCGCTCGGCGCAGCCGCCGCAGCCATCGTGATCGGTGGTGTCGGCGTGGCCGTAATGCGGGCGCGACGCGCCAGGTGACATCGACAGCCGTAGAAGGCCGTCACGAGCCCTGCGCTGTTCGGCTCAAGCCAAGACAGTTGGATCAGGAAGCAGAAAAAGAAAGGACGGCTGACCATGGCCGGCAAGCAGAAGCTCGAAAACGATGCGGTAATTCTGCTCCAGAAGCAGATGCTCTCGAAGTACGAGAACGTCAAGTCGCGTGTTCACAGGCTTCAGGGAATCATCGACAGCCTGGAGACCGGTCAGTGGGACGGAATCGGTCGATCCGCGTTCGACAAGAAGCAGTTCGAGATCAACGAATCGCTGCGGAACATGGGCAACATCCTTGCTGAGGTCATCGACGCTATGACCTCGGCGCGCAACATCGTCGACAGCAAGGAAGACGAGGTGCGCGCGGCGGTCAACAGGATCGACCTCCAGGACGGTGCCCCGACGGTTTCTCCCTTCAGTTCCATGAGTTGAGCCGATTTTTGGACCAGGGCCGGACTTACGGCCGCATCAGCACGGACCAGTGAGACGAGGTTGGTAGAGATGGCCGGTAACTACACCGACGGACTTGCCGTCACTTATGACGCGCTCGACATCACGGCGACCAAAATCGCCAATGAGGCCAGGGACCTTGAGCAGGACCTGCAGGAGCTGAAGAGGCTCGTCGAGAACAGCTTGCAGTACTGGGAGGGTGAGTCCCAGAGCGCCTTCGATGCCAAGCTGAAGAGGTGGGACAAGGAAGCCACCGACATCCACACCGCCCTCACGGGTATCGGTCACGTCGTGGCCACGGCGGGTGGTACCTACATGGAAGGTGACAAGCGGGGAGCGAGTTACCTGCAGTAGCACGAGGTTCGTGGAGCAGTTCCGGGGTGGGCGCGCGCGGGAGGCGCCCACCCCGTTGTCGGATCAGGGACTCGGGCGACGATCAGCAGACCGACACCCGTCCGTCACCCGTCACCAACTCCCGTCCTTCCGCATTCCCGTCCTCACACATTCCCGTCCTCGGTCAACCCCACCTGAACCAACGGCTTCCCCCGCTTCCGAGACACGAACACACCGCGCCCCGCAGGCATCGGCCGCGGCCGTACACCGCCCAGCAGGTCGCCCTCGCCCGGGTCGCCCGCGAGGACGACGCCTTGAGCCCCGAGTTCCTTGATGCGCTGAGTGAAGGCCTCGTAGCCTGCGCGGCCGGCACCCGCGGTGGAGCGGGCGATGATGAAGCGGACGCCGACGTCACGGGCGAACGGGAGCATGTCCGTGAGCCCGGAGAGCGGGTTGCCGCTCGACGTGGACACCAGGTCGTAGTCGTCGACGATCACGAACACCGTGGGGCCCCGCCACCAGCTGCGGTTGCGCAGTTGCTCCTGTGTGACGTCCGCGGTGGGGGTGCGGCGTTGCATGAGGTCGGCCAGGGCGTCCATATGGTGCTGCATCTGGTTCGACATGGGGATGTACTCCGCCAGATGGGAAGGAGGGGTGACACCCAGCAGCGAGCGGCGGTTGTCGACCACGAACAGCTTGCAGTTGTCGCTGTCGTAGCGCTCGGTGAGACGCCTGATGAGCAGTTTCAGCAGATTCGACTTACCGGACTCGCTCTCGCCGAAGACGAGGAAGAACGGGTCCTGGTCGAAGTCGACGAACACCGGCTCGAGGCTGTCCTCGTCGAGGGCGAAGGAGATACCGCGGTTCGGGAAGCGGTTGCCCGGGGGCAGCTGAGATGCCGGGAACTCCCGCGGCAGCAAGCGGACTTCGGGAGCGCCAGGCTGTTGCCAGTGACGGCCGACCTCGGAGGCGAGGGCCGCCGTCGCCTCCGCCAAATCCGTGTCGGAGGACAGACCGTCGATACGCGGGACCGCCGCCATGAAGTGTTGCTTCTGCGGTGTCTGACCGCGTCCGGGAACACCTGTGGGAACGTTCGCTGCCACCTTGCGGTCGAACTCGGAGTCCATGGGGTCGCCGAGCCGCAACTCCAAGCGGTTCATCAGATGGTCCTTGAGGTTCGAACGGACCTCCATGGAGCGCGAGGCGGTGAGGATCAGGTGGATGCCGTAACCGAGGCCGCGCGCCGCGATGTCCAGGATCACCGGATCCAACGCCTCGTAGTCGGTACGGAAATTGCCCCAGCCGTCGATGGCGAGGAAGACGTCGCCCCAGGGCTGGTCGGTCACTGAGATGTCCCCCCGTGCACGGCGCGCACGGAACTCGGCGATCGACGAGATGTTCGCGGTGCGGAAGTACGCCTCACGGCGGGTCAGGACGCCGTATACCTCGGCCACCGTACGCCGGACCTTCTCGGGGTCCAGTCGTGAGGCCACCCCTCCCACGTGCGGCAGGTCGGCCACGGCCGACAGACCGCCACCACCGAAGTCGAGTCCGTAGAACTGCACTTCGTGAGGGGTGTGGGTGAGGGCGAACGACGCGATGATCGAGCGCAGCAGTGTCGACTTGCCGGACTGCGGGCCGCCGAGGACCTGCATGTGGCCGGCCGCGCCGCCGAAGTCGGTCCAGAGCGGTTCGCGCCGCTGCTCGTACGGCTTGTCGACGAGGCCGACCGGGACGACGAGCCGACCGGCACCCTCGTAACCGGGCTGTGTCATGCCCCGGCCGGGCACCGGGGCCAGCCCCGGGAGCAACGAGTCGAGCGAGGGCGGACTGTCCAGTGGGGGGAGCCACACCTGGTGGGCGGCCGGCCCCTGGGCCTCCAGACGCCGGACGATCACGTCCAGCACGGTGTCGGCGAGCGCGTCGTCCTGTTGCGCGTCGGGCTCTTCCTGACGCTGCTGCGGTACCGGCGCGTACTGCACAGGGACATCGGCCGCGGTGAACAGCACGGGTCGACGGTCGACCGGGAGCGGTCCGCCGGGCACGACGGCCTGCTGGGAACCCGTGCGGTACACACCGGAGACGTACGCCGCCTTGAATCGCACCATCTCCTCCGTACCGAACTTCAGGATGCCGGAGCCCGGCACGTTCGGCAGCTCGTACGCGTCGGGGACACCGATCGCGGCTCGGGACTCGGCGGCCGAGAACGTCCGCAGACCGATCCGGTACGACAGGTAGGTCTCCAGCCCCCTCAGGCGGCCTTCCTCCAGACGCTGCGAGGCGAGCAGCAGGTGCACACCCAGAGAACGGCCGATACGGCCGATCTGCACGAACATCTCGATGAAGTCCGGCTTCGCGGTGAGCAGTTCGCTGAACTCGTCGATCACCAGGACCAGCGACGGAATGGGCTGCAGCGGGGCGCCGGCGGCGCGGGCCTTCTCGTAGTCGTGAATGTTGGCGTAGTTGCCGGCATCGCGGAGCAGCTCCTGGCGACGGTTCAGCTCACCGCGGATGGAATCGCCCATGCGGTCGACGAGGGTCAGGTCGTCCGCGAGGTTGGTGATCACGGCCGCCACGTGGGGCATCTGCGCCATGCCGGCGAAGGTCGCGCCACCCTTGAAGTCCGCCAGGACGAAGTTCAGCGTCTCGGAGGAGTGGGTCACGGCCAGGCCCAGGACCAGCGTGCGCAGCAGCTCCGACTTTCCGGAACCGGTCGCGCCGACGCAGAGGCCGTGGGGACCCATGCCCTCCTGCGCGGCCTCCTTGAGGTCGAGCATCACGGGCCGGCCGTCCTCGCCGAGGCCGATGGGTACGCGCAGCCGCTCCGACTGCGAACGCGGGCGCCAGGTGCGCCGTGGGTCGACCGAAGCCGCGTCGCCCAGGTTCAGCAGTTCCGTGAAATCCAGGTTGGCCAGCAGCGGTTCGCCGTCGTCGCCACCCGATGCCATGCGCAGCGGCGCCAGTTGTCGGGCAAGAGCTTCGGCGGCCTCGTACGACAGGACGTCCGGTGTGCCCTCGTAGACCATGCCGTGCGCCGACTCCAGACGCAGTTCCTTGGGCTGCACGATGATCGAGAGGTCGCCGCGCCCGGAGCTGAGGTCACCGGGGACGATCTCGATGACCGTCACGCTCTGCAGGCCTTCAGGACCGGCCAACAAGGAAGCGGGCGGCAGTGAGACACCGTCGAGCAGGACGACCAGGTGCGGTTGCTCGGAGACCGGCGGAGCGGCGGGGTGGAAACGCGGGCGGCCCTGGAGGACGTCGGTCAGCCGGTCCTCCAGTTCCATCGGATCGGTGGTGATCAGACGCATGCTGCCCGCGCCGTCCGTGACGCCCCGTGTCTGCGTGTGGGGCAGCCACTTCGCCCATTCCCACGCGGGCGCCGCCTCCCGCCCGGTGGCGATCGCGATGACCAGGTCCTCGGATGAGTGCAGCGCCGCGAGGCAGGCCGTGACCGCTCGGGCGGTGCCGCGCACGGTGCCGGGTTCGCCACTGATCGTCACGTGGTAGAAGGCGCGCAGCGAGACCGCCATCGGCAGGCCCTCAAGCGTGCTGTGCGTGGCCAGGAAACGCTGCATGGCCCCGGCGGTCAGCGGCTCCAACTCGTCGACCGGAGCGGTCTGCGGTGCGATCAGGGGAGTCGCCAGGCCCTGGGGGCCGAGGCCGACGCGCACCTGCCCGAAGTCCTCGTCACCGGTGCGCCGCTCCCACACCCGGCTGCCCTCGGCGACCAGGGCCCACAGTTGCTCCGGTGAAGGATGCAGGTAGTACTGGGCATCGCGCTGGGCCTTGGCGGTGTCCATGGCCTGGTGCCGGGTCTGCGACAGGTAACGCAGGTAGTCCCGTCGGATGTCCGCCAGTTGGCCCTGGTTGCCGCGGCGGTAGCGGACCAGCATCGCGACGCCCATGGCGATCGTGGAGGCCACCATCACCATGCCCATGATCTTCATGAAGGGCTGGGCCTGCGGGTTGAAGAAGAACACCACGGAACCGCCCATGCCGAGCATGGGCAGGAGTTGCATAAGTGCACCCTCCTGCTGCCCACGCGGAAGCTCCGGCGGAGGCTGCAGCACGACCTCGTCCGTGGGCACTTCCTTCGGCAGCGCCCGCGGTGGGCGCTTGACGACGATGTGGCTCACTACGCACCAATTCCCTTGCCGGACCGAGATGTTTCGTCCGCCGCCCCGTGTCCGGCGGACGTCGATCGCGAACGGTGATCCTACTGACAACCACCGGTACCGGCGGGCGGTAGGGTGCCCATGAGGTGTGTGAGCAGTTGCGAATCGTTCCGGGAAAACCGGGCAATCCGCAACGCTCGGAACCAAGCGCCGCCCCGCACTTCCCGGGCGTGACGACATCGTCGCCCGGTTGCGTGGGCGGCGCGGCGCAACGTGCACAGGATCTTTGCGGGCGGACGGGTATGCAGCGGCACCGCGGACCGCCCGATCACCGACGAGGGGGAACAGCAGGTGAGCTTGACGGCCTCCGCGCCGGTCGGCGCGACCGGCGGACCGGGCATCGGAGCCCCTTCCGGAGCAGGCGCGGGCCTGGGTTTCTGCCGGGTCACCATCGTGGCACCCGACAGCCGCATCGACGTGGCGCTGCCCGACGACGTACCGGTCGCCGACCTGTATCCGGAGATCCTGAGGCTTTCCCAGCAGAGCCCTGACGAGGGTGCTCCTGTCGGCTATCACCTCGTACGCCGTGACGGCACAGTCCTCGACGGGGCGCGGTCGTTCGCGGCGCAGCGCATCCTCGACGGAGAGCTGCTCACCCTGCGTCCGTTCGCGGCGTCGCTGCCGCCGGCCGTCCTCGACGACGTCTCCGAGGCGGTGGCCGCTGCCGTCACCCGTGACCGCACCCTCTGGAACGGCGAGCTCACACGGACCGCCGGTCTCATCGCGGGCGGCGTCCTGCCGGTGCTGCTGGCGTTCGTGGCCTGGAGCTCCGAGATCCGTCACGACATGCACAGCCTGCAGGGCGTCATCGCCGGCGTTTTCGGACTGCTGTTGCTCACCATCGCCTGCGTGCGCGCACGGGTGTACGACGATCGCGGCTCAGCCATCGCTCTCGGCCTGGGTTCCTTCCCGAACGTCGCTGTGGCCGGTTCCGGGCTGCTTCCTCTCTCCGAGGGACAGGGCATCGGGCGGCTGCAGTTTCTGCTCGCCTGCACGGCCGTCCTGCTCGCCGCTGTGCTGCTCACTCTGTTGTCGCCCGGAGGCGACGGTCCCTTCGTGGCCTTCGTCTTCGCCACCGCGATCGGTCTGATCACCACCTTCATCGCCATCCTCACGAAGCTGCGGCCCATCGAGACGGCCGCCATCTGTGCCCCGCTCTCCGTTGTCGCGCTCGCCTTCCTGCCCGGCCTGTCCATGCGCTTCGCGCGGTTGCCGATCGGTTTCGAACCGCCCAATCCGTCCTGGGGCGGCTACGACGAGGGTGAGCCGGACGCGCAGGATCCCATCGACGTCGAACGCGTCGCGGCCCAGGCCCGCCGCGGCCACGAGCTTCTCGTCGGTCTCGTCGGCGGCTGTGCGCTCGTCTCCGTGGGCGCGTCGATCGTCCTGGCCTTCTCCGGCAATGTGTGGGCGGAGCTTCTGGCTCTGTCCACAGGTGTGGCGATGTTGATGCGCGCCCACCTCTTCCGCTACACCGCGCAGGTGGGTGCTGCCCTGGCGGCAGGCCTCACGGCCCTGGTCTTCCTCGGACTCGGGCTCGCGCTGAACCCGCCGCAGGACTATGTGCGCGACGCCGTCCTCGGCGATACGGCTGCCCTCGACATCCGTAGCGTCTGGCTCGCTGCGGCGATCGCCACAGCCGTCGTCCTCGTCACCGCGATCGGTCTGATCACCCCGCAGCGTGGTGTGACCCCGTTCTGGGGACGCTTCCTGGAGATCGCCGAGAGCTTCGTCCTGCTCACGCTGATCCCCCTGGCTCTGGCCGTCTTCGACGTGTACGCAAGGGCCAGGGCCCTGACGAGCTAGGGCCCGTCCCGCGTACCTGTCCGGGTAGGAAGCGGGCAGTGCTCTTCCGCCGACGGGCCTGGCGATCTGTCGCCGGGGCGAGGGCGGACAGGCAGTCAGGGCCGAACTCCGGCTCGCTCCCTTGCCTTTGCCACCGGCCTACTGTCGCGGCGGATGGACCAGCGCGTGAACCGTTGTGGTGACGACCCTCGGCGCCGGGGAGGTTTCCTCCACGAGCAAGGAACAGGGCGACCTTGTCAACGATGCCGACGGATCTGCGGATACCGTGCAAGCCAATGGGGCAGGGAAGCCGATCGCTGGTTCCCTACCCCATGCATCAGAGGCCGGTCTCCACGTCCAGCCCCCCATGGTGCGGAGTCGGTTCCAGATCGAACTCGCCGTCCCGGGCTCCCAGCACGAAGGCTCGCCACTCCGCCTCTGTGTAGCGCAGCACGGTCTCCGGGTCGAGCGACGACCGCATCGCCACCGCGCCTTCCGGGAGGTATGCGATCTCCACTCGCTCCTCGTGTTCCTCCGTGCCAGGGGCGCTGTGCCACTCGAGACCCGAGATGTCGAGCGCGTAGAGCTCGTCCTTCTCCCGCTCCTTGCGTGCCTTGAGTTCTTTGTCCTCAGCCTCGGCCATGACGGCATCGATCCTTCCTCCGCGCCAACGCACCGTGAGGTCACCCTACTTGCTGCCGTTCTCGCTGCTCAGGGGTTCGCCCAGGTACGACCGTAACGAGGAGTGTCAGCTTCGTTACAGGGTTCGGTGCGCCCTCACCAAAGCTCCACGCGGGGGCTCGGTCGCCGCCGCACGGCGAGCCGTATGGTTCTTGATCATCCTTCGCGCCCATACCCGGGTGGCAGTGTCCCCATCGCACAGGAAGGCCATGGCCTGTGAGCGGCCCGTTCCACTCTCCGTACACCGCCTCCGCCCTCGCATCCGAGCGCCGCACCCGACTTCGGCGCCTGAGGACGGCCGGCGCGGCGGTTCTGGCCGCGGCGGTCGTCGCCGTGGGCATCCTGGGCCTCAGGTCCGGCGGTGACGATGTGGAGCCGGAGCGGCGTCCGGTGGCCGTCCGGCAGGCTCCGGACGACATCCGCGAGACCGTGGAGAAGGCGCCCGAGTCGCCGGAGGGCGGCAGGTCCCTCTACCTCGTCGAAAAGATCAAGACGGTGGGCAGGAACATCTCGTCCATCGGCACCTGGGCGACGGAAAAGGTCTTCGCGAAGGGCGTCGGGGACTACGTCCAGGGGTTCACCCAACACGGGGACAAGAGCAAGGAGCTGTACAAGCTCGACTTCCCCGCCCCACTGTGCGCGGTGACGCGCCACGTCAGCGTGGCCGGCTGGACGGCCGTCGCCTACCCCGGCCAGAGCCCCGATCCGGACGAGAACCCCACCTCCACGGCCATGAGCCTGCCCTGCGACCGCCTCGCGGTCTTCGACGTCGACACTGGCAGGAAAAGGTGGGACGTGCGGCTGCCGGGCGACGGCAGCGCCACGTCGGTCAACGTCACGATGACCAACGGTGCGGTCCTCGTCACCTGGGGACAGGGCTCGGCGGCGTACGACATGACCACCGGCAAGCGGCTGTGGGCCGACACCACACCGTCGGCGTGCGAGGACTCCGGGTTCGCGGGGGGCCGGGGTCTGATCGCGCTGCAGCGGTGCGGAGACTCGGGGGACCCCGAGTTCCGGGTGGAGAAGGTCGACGCCCGCACGGGCAAGTCCCAGTGGACCTACAAGGTCGCCACGGGCGTCAACGAGGTCTACCTGATCTCCTCCGAGCCGGCTGTCATCGCCGTCATGGCGGGCGGCTACGCCGTCACCGACCTGATCTCCCTCGACGACAGGGGCAAGGCGCGCGCCTCGATCCAGCCCAACCGCGATCACCAGGTCATCAACTGCAGCGAGACGTTCAACGCGGTGGTCGAGACCTGCAGCACGATCGTCGTCGGGAAGGAGCGGCTCTACATCACGACGGACGACGACATCGTCGCGTACGACCTGGGCACCGGAAGGACCGTGTTCAAGTTCGACTCCATACCCGGACGGCGGATGTACCCGCTGAGGATGAGCGGCGGTGAACTGATCGCGTACCGGGAGGCCGGCAATCTCTCGCCCGCCGCCGTCGTCAGCCTCGATCCGGTGTCCCGCAAGGAGACGCTCCTCCTGCTGATCGGTGGAATCCTCGACCTCGGCGCCGTCGGTGATCCGACGGAGGACGACATCATCTACGAGCACGGCCGGATCTACTTCGCCACCGAAACCCTGTACGGCCCGAGCGACAAGGGTGAGGTCGGGGAGGAGACCACCGTGGCGATCGGTTATGAGAGCGTCGCCCTCGACAGGCGCTGACGGGCCCCCGGACAGGCCGGTCCCCCGCCCTGGTACCCTGTGTGACGGCCGTCTGTGTACGCACCTCCGGGCTCTCCCAAGAACCCCGGAGGCAGCGCCGACGGACCCGCCACCCGAGTCACAGAAGCCCCCCTGAGAAGAAGACCAGGGGCACTCGGTGGCATCAACGAGACTCATGAGGAGTATCGCGTGTCGCTCGACGCCGCTACGAAGAAGCAGATCATCAGCGAGTTCGGTACCAAGGAGGGCGACACCGGCTCCCCCGAGGTCCAGGTCGCGATGCTCTCCCGCCGCATCTCGGACCTGACCGAGCACCTCAAGACCCACAAGCACGACCACCACTCCCGCCGTGGTCTGCTGATCCTGGTCGGTCAGCGTCGCCGGCTGCTGCAGTACCTCGCCAAGAAGGACATCCAGCGCTTCCGTACGCTGGTCGACCGCCTCGGCATCCGCCGCGGTGCGGCGGGCGCCAAGTAGGACGCCGTGCAGGGGAGCGGTTCCCGGGAGAATGGGGACCGCTCCTTTTGCTGTACTCGCCGTACTTGCCCTACGCCCCTCCGCGGCACCGCCGGACCCCGGCGCGACCCCGCGGGAAGGGGGCGCGCGGCCCCGCCGTACGCGGGACGTACGGGCGGAAACGTGCGGAGTGTCACCACCCCTTTGTAGTGTGGTAGCACAACGCAAGAGGCACGACACAGCGTGAGGACGCCCGGGCACGGGCGACCGCACGCACACCGAACGAGGAGAAGCGCACCTCGCCGCCGCCGGTCCTCGGTAGTGGCCCCCGGGGAATTGCGACCCCCGAGGGCTTCGATCGAAGACCGGCCCGCACCAGACGGCGCGCTTCTCCGCCACCGTCCCCCTGCCACACGGGCGGGACCAGGGACGAAGACGAGGAGAATTCACTAGTGGAGAACGAGACCCACTACGCCGAGGCCGTCATCGACAACGGCTCCTTCGGCACCCGCACCATCCGCTTCGAGACGGGCCGCCTGGCCAAGCAGGCCGCCGGCTCCGCCGTGGCGTACCTGGACGACGACACCATGGTGCTGTCGGCCACCACCGCCTCCAAGAACCCCAAGGACCAGCTCGACTTCTTCCCCCTCACGGTGGACGTCGAGGAGCGGATGTACGCCGCCGGCAAGATCCCCGGCAGCTTCTTCCGCCGTGAGGGCCGTCCCTCCGAGGACGCCATCCTCACCTGCCGCCTCATCGACCGCCCGCTGCGCCCGTCCTTCAAGAAGGGCCTGCGCAACGAGATCCAGGTCGTCGCCACGATCATGGCGCTCAACCCCGACCACCTGTACGACGTCGTGGCGATCAACGCCGCCTCCGCGTCCACGCAGCTGGCCGGCCTGCCCTTCTCCGGCCCGATCGGCGGCGTCCGCGTCGCGCTGATCAACGGCCAGTGGGTGGCCTTCCCGACGCACTCCGAGCTCGAGGACGCCGTCTTCGACATGGTCGTCGCGGGCCGCACCCTGGAGGACGGCGACGTCGCGATCATGATGGTCGAGGCCGAGGCCACCGAGAAGACCATCCAGCTGGTCAAGGGCGGCGCCGAGGCGCCGACCGAGGAGGTCGTCGCCGCCGGTCTGGACGCCGCGAAGCCCTTCATCAAGGTCCTCTGCAAGGCCCAGGCCGACCTCGCGTCGAAGGCCGCCAAGCCCACCGGCGAGTTCCCGATCTTCCTCGACTACCAGGACGACGTCCTGGAGGCCCTCACGGCCGCCGTCAAGGACGAGCTCGCGCAGGCGCTCACCATCGCCGGCAAGCAGGAGCGCGAGTCCGAGCTGGACCGCGTCAAGGCGCTCGCCGCCGAGAAGCTGCTCCCGCAGTTCGAGGGCCGCGAGAAGGAGATCTCCGCCGCGTACCGCTCGCTGACCAAGTCCCTGGTCCGTGAGCGCGTCATCAAGGAGAAGAAGCGCATCGACGGCCGCGGCGTGACGGACATCCGTACGCTCGCCGCCGAGGTCGAGGCCATCCCGCGCGTGCACGGCTCCGCCGTGTTCGAGCGTGGCGAGACCCAGATCCTGGGCGTCACCACCCTCAACATGCTCCGCATGGAACAGCAGCTCGACACGCTGTCGCCGGTGACGCGCAAGCGCTACATGCACAACTACAACTTCCCGCCGTACTCCACCGGCGAGACCGGCCGCGTCGGCTCCCCGAAGCGCCGCGAGATCGGCCACGGCGCCCTCGCCGAGCGCGCCCTCGTCCCGGTCCTGCCGACGCGCGAAGAGTTCCCCTACGCGATCCGTCAGGTCTCCGAGGCGCTCAGCTCCAACGGCTCGACGTCCATGGGCTCGGTCTGCGCCTCCACCATGTCGCTGCTGAACGCCGGTGTGCCGCTGAAGGCCCCCGTCGCCGGTATCGCCATGGGCCTGATCTCCCAGGAGATCGAGGGCGAGACGCACTACGTCACCCTCACCGACATCCTCGGTGCGGAGGACGCCTTCGGCGACATGGACTTCAAGGTCGCCGGCACCAAGGAGTTCGTGACCGCCCTCCAGCTCGACACCAAGCTGGACGGCATCCCGGCCTCCGTCCTGGCCGCCGCGCTCAAGCAGGCCCGTGACGCCCGCCTCCACATCCTCGACGTGATGATGGAAGCGATCGACACGCCGGACGAGATGTCCCCCAACGCCCCGCGGATCATCACCGTCAAGATCCCCGTGGACAAGATCGGTGAGGTCATCGGCCCCAAGGGCAAGATGATCAACCAGATCCAGGAGGACACCGGCGCCGACATCACGATCGAGGACGACGGCACGATCTACATCGGCGCGGTCGACGGACCGTCCGCCGAGGCCGCCCGCACCACGATCAACGGCATCGCCAACCCGACCATGCCGGAGGTCGGCGAGCGCTACCTGGGCACCGTCGTGAAGACGACGACCTTCGGCGCGTTCGTGTCGCTGCTCCCGGGCAAGGACGGTCTGCTGCACATCTCGCAGATCCGCAAGCTCGCCGGCGGCAAGCGCGTGGAGAACGTCGAGGACGTCGTCGGCGTGGGCGCCAAGGTCCAGGTCGAGATCGCCGAGATCGACTCCCGCGGCAAGCTCTCCCTCATCCCCGTGATCGAGGGCGAGGAAGGTTCCGAGGACAAGAAGGACGACGGCGACAAGTGACGTCCCGTAGCTCCAAGGCGACGGCCCGCACCTCCACGGAGGCGCGGGCCGTCGCCCGTACCCAAACCCTGATCAAGGGCGCGAACGGCATCGGCACGGTCCGCAAGACCACCCTCCCGGGCGGCCTGCGCATCGTCACCGAGACCCTGCCGTCCGTGCGCTCGGCGACCTTCGGCATCTGGGCGCACGTCGGTTCCCGCGACGAGACGCCCGCGCTGAACGGCGCCACGCACTACCTGGAGCACCTGCTCTTCAAGGGCACCGCCCGCCGTAGCGCGCTCGACATATCGTCCGCGATCGACGCGGTCGGCGGCGAGATGAACGCGTTCACGGCCAAGGAGTACACCTGCTACTACGCGCGGGTGCTCGACTCCGACCTGCCGCTGGCCATCGACACGGTCTGCGACATGCTCACCGGCTCGCTCATCCGTGAGGAGGACGTCGACGTCGAACGCGGCGCCATCCTCGAGGAGATCGCGATGACCGAGGACGACCCGGGCGACTGTGTGCACGACCTGTTCGCGCACACGATGTTCGGCGACACCCCTCTCGGCCGCCCGGTCCTCGGCACGGTCGACACGGTCAACGCCCTCAGCGCCGACCGCATCCGCCGCTTCTACAGGAAGCACTACGACCCCACCCACCTCGTGGTCGCCTGCGCCGGCAACATCGACCACAACAAGGTCGTACGCCAGGTTCGCGCCGCCTTCGAGAGCGCCGGCGCCCTCACCCGCGTCGACGCCACCCCGATCGCCCCGCGCGAGGGCACCCGGAGCCTGCGCACGGCCGGTCGTGTCGAGCTGATCGGGCGCAAGACCGAGCAGGCGCACGTAGTTCTCGGCATGCCCGGCCTCTCCCGCACCGACGACCGCCGCTGGGCCCTCGGCGTCCTCAACACGGCACTGGGCGGCGGCATGTCCTCCCGCCTCTTCCAGGAGGTCCGGGAGAAGCGCGGCCTCGCCTACAGCGTGTACTCGTACACGTCCGGCTTCGCCGACTGCGGCCTCTTCGGCGTCTATGCGGGCTGCCGCCCCTCCCAGGTCCACGACGTGCTCAAGATCTGCCGCGACGAGTTGGACCAGGTCGCCCAGCACGGCCTGCCCGACGACGAGATCGAGCGCGCCATCGGCCAGCTCCGCGGCTCCACGGTCCTCGGCCTGGAGGACACCGGCGCGATCATGAACCGCATCGGCAAGAGCGAGCTGTGCTGGGGCGAGCAGATGTCCGTCGACGAGATGCTGACCCGGATAGCCATGGTGACCCCGGACGAGATCCGTGCCGTGGCCCGCGAGATCCTGGGCCGGCGCCCCTCCCTGTCGGTGATCGGCCCGCTCAAGGACAAACAGGCGTCCCGTCTGCACGAAGCCGTCGCCTAACCCCAGTTAAGGAACCAAGCAATGAGCAAGCTGCGTGTGGCGGTCCTCGGTGCCCGGGGCCGTATCGGCTCCGAGGCCGTACGGGCCGTCGAGGCCGCCGAGGACATGGAGCTGGTCGCCGCCCTGAGCCGGGGCGACAAGCTGGAGACGCTGGCGGAGACCGGCGCCCAGGTGGCCGTCGAACTGACCACCCCCGCCTCGGTCATGGACAACCTCGACTACTGCGTCCGCCACGGCATCCACGCGGTCGTCGGCACGACGGGCTGGACCGACGAGCGCCTCGCGCAGCTGAACGGCTGGCTGGCCGGATCCCCGGAGACCGGCGTGCTCATCGCGCCCAACTTCTCCATCGGGGCCGTCCTGAACATGAAGTTCGCGCAGATCGCCGCCCCCTACTTCGAGTCGGTGGAGGTCGTCGAGCTGCACCACCCGAAGAAGGTCGACGCCCCTTCGGGCACCGCCACGCGCACGGCTCAGCTCATCGCGGAGTCGCGCCGCGCGGCAGGCACGGCTCAGGCGCCGGACGCCACGGAGACGGCTCTGGACGGCGCACGCGGCGCGGACGTCGACGGCATCCCCGTCCACTCCGTCCGGCTGCGCGGCCTGCTGGCTCACCAGGAGGTCCTCCTCGGCGGCGAGGGCGAGACCCTCACCATCCGCCACGACTCCCTCCACCACAGCAGCTTCATGCCGGGCATCCTGCTCGGCGCCCGCCGCGTGGTGACCACCCCGGGCCTCACCTTCGGCCTCGAACACTTCCTCGACCTGGGCTGACAGGCCGACAACGTCATGCGCGCGAAGATCACCTACGCCGTCACGGCAGCCGTCCTGGTCGTCTACTTCGTCCTGGTCGGCAGCCGCGGGATCCTGCTCATAGAGACCGGCACCCCGATCACGATCGCCTTCGGCGTCGCCGTGCTCGTCCTGCCGGCGATCGGTCTCTGGTTCCTCTGGAAGAACACCCAGTTCGTCCGCAGGGCCAACCAGCTCGCCGCCGAACTCGACGCCGAAGGGGGCCTCCCCGTCGACGAGTTGAAGCGCACCCCGAGCGGCCGCATCGACCGCGACTCGGCCGACGAGGTTTTCGCGCAGCGCAAGGCGGAGACCGAGGACGCGCCCGACGACTGGCGCACCTGGTTCCGTCTCGCCGTCGCCTACCACGACGCCCGCGACACCCCCCGGGCCCGCAAGGCCATGCAGCGCGCCATCGCCCTGCACGACGGCAGACCGGCCCCGACCTCCTGACCCGCCGTACCTCCGCACAGCGATGAGGGGCCGGCCCGCGAGCGCGGACCGGCCCCTCACGGCCGTCGTCGACCTATCGGTGACCTCGGTGACCTCGGTGACCTCGGTGTTCGCTTACGCGGCGCGTCCGTACTCCGCCGCCCACGCCTCGATGGTGTCTGCCGCCCGGTCGAAGGCCTCCGTACGCGCCAGGAAGTCGGCGTTGTGCGTGGTCATCAGAGGCGTCACGTACTCCTGCACCCGGTCCCTGCGGACGAGGAGCACCGCCTGCCCCTGCACGGAGCGCGGGAGCCCGAGCCAGCGCACCGGCTGCTGCACGGTACGCACGGAGACGCTCGCCTCCCAGGACGCCGTCCGCGTGCGGAAGAAGCCCACCTGCCGCACGCCGCGCGCGCTCACCCAGATGCCGACCCGCAGCAGCCGCAGGGCGCAGACGATGATGAGCAGCGCGCCCCCGAAGCAGATCGCGCCCGCCTGCGGTGTCTCGGCCGCAGCGATGATGACCGCCGCGACCAGCACGTACGAGGCGAGCAGCAGCAGGAGCGCGGCCGCGCCGACCCGCCACGGGCCGGGCCGGTAGGGACGCCGCCAGCGGTCACGGTCCTCGAACGGCAGCGCCTCGTCCACCACCTGGTCGAAGGCGCGGTCGGCGGTCAGGAAGGGCAGGGGCACGGCTGAACCTCACTCAATCCACGCACAGCTATCGCCGGGTGAGGCTACCGAGCCGGACCCTTCCCCACCACTCGCGGGGGTCCAACAGAGGCACAAGAGGGCGCAACTCGGGGCATCCGGCCCCTCGTCGGTGCCGGCCCGTAGAGTGGGCGCCGCCCGAGAGCAGCCATGGGAAGGACCCTCCGAGCCGTGACCGACACTCCCGTCGACGATCTCAAGCCCAGCTTCCGCAGCGATGTCACCGTCGAGTTGGTGAAGCACAGCGCCGCCGACTCGGACGTGCTGTGGGCCGCCCGCGTCTCCACCGCCGGCGAGCAGTCCCTGGAGGAGCTGCAGAAGGACCCCGAGCGCTCCAAGGGCCTCATCAACTACCTCATGCGGGACCGGCACGGCAGCCCCTTCGAGCACAACTCGATGACCTTCTTCATCAGCGCCCCGATCTTCGTCTTCCGCGAGTTCATGCGGCACCGGGTGGGGTGGTGCATCGCCGGAGATACAGAGATCACGCTGGAGAGCGAAACCGGCAATCTCAGGCGGCGCTCCATCGCAGAGCTCTACAAGCTCTGGCACCTCGGAGTTGAGGACCGTCTTCCGCATTCCGCCGGTGGAGTGACCTGGCACAGCCGGGCCGGGAAGTGGATGGCGCAGGTCCGGCGCGGCGAGAAGAACCACTACCTCGGCCTGTACGAGAGCCGTGAGGCCGCCGAGTCCGCCGTGGCGGAATTCCGGGAACTCCACCCCAGTACTCGTATCCGCAAGCTCGAATCGGTCCGCCGCAATCATGTGCGCTGCTACGACGAGGAGACGATGCTGGCCCAGCGAGCCAGGATCGTCGACGTCATCGAGTCCGGGGTGAAGCCGCTCATCAGGATCACCACCGAGTCCGGGAAGACGCTCCGCTGCACGGTCGATCACGCGGTGCTGACGCCTGAGGGCTGGAGCAAGGCCGGGGAGTTGGCCGTCGGGGACGCGGTCATGGCGGCGGGAACCGTCCCCCGCCCGTCGGAGGCACTGGTCCCGCCGAGCCTGCGTCGCGGCATCGGCGTGTGGACCTCCATGCAGCGAGAGCGGCTGATCAAGGAGATCGACGTCTGCCACCTCTGTGGCCAGGGTTTCCCCCGGGCGGAACTCGCCCTGGACCACGTGGTTCCGGTGGCGGGCGACCTGACCCAGGCACTCGACGAGAAGAACCTCGCCCCCGCGTGTGAACCGTGCCACGCGATCAAGAGTGCCGGCGAGCAGGCCCTGGCCCGTCGAGGCGGCAAGATCGCCAAAGCCGTTCCGGACCGGATCGTCGCCGTCGAACAGGATGGCGAGGAGATGACGTACGACCTCTCCGTGGAAGGCCCCTGGCACAACTTCCTCGCCAACGGGATCGTCGTCCACAATTCGTACAACGAGGAGTCGGGCCGTTACCGGGAACTCCAGCCCCATTTCTACGTCCCCGACGAGGCCCGCAAGCTCGTCCAGGAGGGCCGTCCCGGGAAGTACGTCTTCGTGGAGGGCACCCAGGCGCAGCAGGAGCTGGTCGGGAGGGTCATGGAGGACTCGTACGTCCACGCGTACGAGGCGTACCAGGAGATGCTGGCCGCCGGAGTCGCCCGCGAGGTAGCCCGCTCGGTCCTCCCGGTCGGACTCTTCTCCTCGATGTACGCCACCTGCAACGCCCGCTCGCTGATGCACTTCCTCGGTCTGCGCACCCAGCACGAGCTCGCCAAGGTCCCGTCCTTCCCGCAGCGGGAGATCGAGATGGTGGGCGAGCGGATGGAGACGGAGTGGGCGCGGCTCATGCCGCTCACACACGCGGCCTTCAACGCGAACGGCCGCGTCGCGCCGTAGCGGACTTCGCCGCGCCGTAGCCGACCGTCGACTTTCGGCCAGGCACAGATGTGCGGGTCAGCCGAGCGAAGTGTCCGTATTGCGGCATTTCGCGAAGTTCATCTAGCCTGATCAAACGGACCCGGCACTGCTTGAACCCCCGAGCAGGCAGTGCCGGGCTCCGCATTTGTCCTGACTTTTCCCGCCCCCCGAGGGCAGACCGCGCCCTGAGCAGCGAGTAGCGTGTTACCCATGGCTCCGACCTCGACTCCGCAGACCCCCTTCGGGCGGGTCCTCACCGCCATGGTCACGCCCTTCACGGCGGACGGCGCACTCGACCTCGACGGCGCGCAGCGGCTCGCCACCCACCTGGTGGACGCAGGCAACGACGGCCTGGTGATCAACGGCACCACCGGCGAGTCCCCCACCACCGGTGACGCGGAGAAATCGGACCTGGTACGAGCCGTCCTCGAAGCCGTCGGCGACCGCGCGCACATCATCGCGGGCGTCGGCACCAACGACACCCACCACAGCATGGAGCTGGCCCGCGCCGCCGAGAAGGTCGGCGCCCACGGCCTCCTCGTCGTCACGCCGTACTACAACAAGCCCCCGCAGGAGGGCCTGTACCGCCACTTCAAGGCGATCGCCGACGCCGCCGACCTCCCGGTCATGCTCTACGACATCCCGGGCCGCAGCGGCGTCCCGATCGACACCGAGACGATCGTCCGGCTCGCCGAGCACCCGCGCATCGTCGCCAACAAGGACGCCAAGGGCGACCTCGGCCGGGCCAGCTGGGCCATCGCCCGCTCCGGCCTCGCCTGGTACTCCGGCGACGACATGCTCAACCTCCCGTTGCTCTCCGTGGGCGCGGTCGGCTTCGTCTCGGTCGTCGGCCATGTCGTCACCCCCGAACTGCGCGCCCTCGTCGACGCGTACGTCTCCGGTGACGTCCAGAAGGCCACGGAGATCCACCAGAAGCTGCTCCCGGTCTTCACCGGCATGTTCCGTACCCAGGGCGTGATGACCACCAAGGCGGCGCTCGCCCTCCAGGGCCTGCCCGCCGGACCGCTGCGCGCCCCCATGGTGGAACTTTCGCCCGAGGAGACCGCCCAGCTCAAGATCGATCTTGGTGCCGGCGGGGTACAGCTCTAACACCGGACTTCGCACGACGCGACACCAGACTTCACAACTGAATAGGCAGGACGAAGCGCCTGCATCCACATCCACAACTGCTTTTGCACGAACGTCATGCGCGCCACGTGCCACAGAGGTACGTGGCGCGCGTGGTGAGGAGAGTCTTTTGAGTCATCCGCATCCTGAACTCGGCCCGCCGCCGCCGCTCCCCGAAGGTGGCCTCCGGGTCACCCCGTTGGGCGGTCTCGGCGAGATCGGCCGGAACATGACCGTCTTCGAGTACGGCGGCCGGCTGCTGATCGTCGACTGCGGGGTGCTCTTCCCCGAGGAGGAGCAGCCCGGAATCGACCTCATCCTGCCGGACTTCTCGTCCGTCAGGGACCGCCTCGACGACATCGAGGGCATCGTCCTCACGCACGGTCACGAGGACCACATCGGCGCGGTCCCGTATCTGCTGCGCGAGAAGCCCGACATCCCGCTGATCGGCTCCAAGCTGACCCTCGCCCTGATCGAGGCGAAGCTTCAGGAGCACCGCATCCGCCCGTACACCCTCGAGGTGGCCGAGGGGAACCGCGAGCGCATCGGCCCCTTCGACTGCGAGTTCGTCGCGGTCAACCACTCCATCCCGGACGCCCTCGCGGTGGCCATCCGCACCCCCGCGGGCATGGTGGTCCACACGGGTGACTTCAAGATGGACCAGCTCCCGCTGGACAACCGCCTCACAGACCTGCACGCGTTCGCACGACTGAGCGAGGAGGGGATCGATCTCCTCCTCTCCGACTCCACGAACGCCGAGGTCCCGGGGTTCGTTCCGCCCGAGCGCGACATCTCCAACGTCCTGCGCCAGGTGTTCGCGGGCGCCAGCAAGCGGATCATCGTGGCCAGCTTCGCCAGCCACATCCACCGCATCCAGCAGATCCTCGACGCCGCCCACGAGTACGGCCGCCGGGTCGCCTTCGTCGGCCGCTCGATGGTCCGGAACATGGGGATCGCCAGGGACCTGGGCTACCTGCGGGTTCCGCCGGGCCTGGTCGTGGACGTCAAGACGCTCGACGACCTCCCGGACCACCAGATCGTCCTCGTCTGCACCGGATCACAGGGCGAGCCGATGGCGGCCCTGTCCCGCATGGCCAACCGGGACCACCAGATCCGCATCGTCCAGGGCGACACGGTGATCCTGGCCTCGTCCCTGATCCCCGGCAACGAGAACGCGGTCTACCGCGTCATCAACGGCCTGACCCGCTGGGGCGCCAAGGTCGTCCACAAGGGCAACGCCAAGGTCCATGTCTCTGGACACGCCTCGGCCGGCGAGCTGCTGTACTTCTACAACATCTGCCGCCCGAAGAACCTGATGCCGGTGCACGGCGAATGGCGCCACCTGCGGGCCAACGCGGAACTGGGCGCTCTGACCGGCGTACCGCACGACCGCATCGTCATCGCCGAGGACGGCGTGGTCGTCGACCTCATCGAGGGCAAGGCCAAGATCGCGGGCAAGGTCCAGGCCGGCTACGTGTACGTCGACGGCCTCTCGGTCGGTGACGTCGGTGAGCCGGCGCTCAAGGACCGCAAGATCCTGGGGGACGAGGGCATCATCTCCGTCTTCGTCGTCGTGGACTCCTCCACAGGCAAGATCACCGGGGGGCCGCACATCCAGGCCCGCGGCTCCGGCATCGAGGACTCCGCCTTCAGCGCGGTCGCCCCGAAGATCACCGAGGTTCTGGAGCGTTCGGCACAGGACGGGGTCGTCGAACCCCACCAGCTGCAGCAACTCATCCGCCGCACCCTCGGCAAGTGGGTCTCCGACACCTACCGGCGCAGGCCGATGATCCTGCCTGTGGTGGTTGAGGTCTGACCCTCCGTCAGCGCTCAGCCGGAGCGGGGCACCTCGATTTGCATCGGGGCGCCCCGCTCCAGTACGTTTACGGCTCCGCCCAGGAGGGAACCCGGCGCAACTGATGCGCCAGGAGCCAACCGGACCGGGTGGAAATTCCGACTCAGAACCTCTGATAAAGTCGGAACCGCCGGAAAGGGAAACGCAGAAGCGGAAACGCGGAAGCGGGAACCTGGAAAGCACCGAGGAAATCGGAACCGGAAACGGTCTGATAGAGTCGGAAACGCAAGATAGCAAGACCGAAGGGAAAGTGCCCGGAGGAAAGCCTGAGAGTAGCTCGGGTGAGTACAAAGGAAGCGTCCGTTCCTTGAGAACTCAACAGCGTGCCAAAAATCAACGCCAGATATGTTGATACCCCGTTCCCGGCCGGTCTTCGGT
>NZ_JARGEE010000249.1:0-13374 GCF_033794485.1 Streptomyces sp. MB09-02B | reverse complement strand
TTCCGGATCCGGCGCCGGTGAGTCCGCTCTCCCCACCGCCCCTCTGCTCCCGGGCACCCGCCAGAATCCGTGCCAGCAGCGTCTGCGGTCGGAGGCGGTCCAGCGTCTGGTGGGCCGACCAGCCGTCCGAGCCGGGGGAGCCGTAGCGGCCGAACAGTTCCACGGCCTCGGCGGCGAGTCGGGTGAGGGCGGCCGTGTCGTTCGCGGCGAGCGCCTCGGCGAGCCGCTCGCGCAACTCGTCCCGGTCACCGGCCGACGCGCCCCGCGCCCCCGTCAACTCCCCCACGCCCAGCGGGAAGTACAGCTCGAAAGCCGCGTCGAAGACGGCTCGCTGCCGGTCGGCACGCAGCAGTGCCGCCGCCAGTCCCTCCCTGATCCGCTCACGGTCGGCGAGACCCAGCACCTCCAGCACGGCCGCCGCGTCCACGGTCTCGCCGGGCCCGATCCGTATCCCGTGGCCGCGCAGCGCCCGGACCAGCGCGGTCAGCCGCTCGGCCAGCGGAGAGCCGGGAGAGCCAGGTGAACCTGGAGAGTCAGGTGAGCCGAGAGAGCCGCCAGAACCGGGAGAGCCACTCATACCAGTGTCAGCTTCCGCGCGGCCTTCTCGATGTCGTCCTGGTGCTTGAGGATCACGCCGAGACTGTCCCGGACGACCGTCTCGTCGAGGGTGTCGGCGCCGAGGGCCAGCAGCGTGCGCGCCCAGTCGATGGTCTCGGCGACGGAGGGCGCCTTGCGCAGCTCCATCTCGCGCAGCGCGCCGACCACCCGCACCAGGGAGTCGGCGAGTGCGGCGTCGAGGCCAGGGACCCGGAGCCGGACGATCCGCTGTTCCAACTCGGCGTCGGGAAAGTCGAGATGGAGGAAGAGGCAGCGGCGGCGGAGCGCCTCGGAGAGTTCACGCGTGGCGTTCGAGGTGAGGACGGTGAAGGGGCGCCGGGTCGCGGTGATCGTGCCCAGCTCGGGGACGGTGACCTGGAAGTCGCTCAGCACCTCCAGCAGCAGCCCCTCGACCTCGACGTCCGCCTTGTCGGTCTCGTCGATGAGGAGCACGGTCGGCTCGTCGCCCCGGATCGCGGTCAGCAGGGGGCGGGTGAGCAGGAACTCGTCGCTGAAGATGTCGGAGCGGGCCTCGTCCCAGGCCTCGTCGCGCCCGGCCGTGATGCGCAGCAACTGCTTGGCGTGGTTCCACTCGTACAGCGCGCGGGACTCGTCGATGCCCTCGTAGCACTGGAGCCGGACCAGGCGGGCGGCGCCCACCTGGGCGACGGCCTTGGCGAGTTCGGTCTTGCCGACACCCGCCGGGCCCTCCACCAGCAGCGGCTTGCCGAGCCGGTCGGCCAGGAAGACCGTGGTGGCGACGGCGGTGGAGGCCAGGTAGCCCGCTTCCGCCAGCTGTACGGAGACGTCGTCCACGGAGGAGAAGAAGCCCGTCCCGACGACGTCCGTCCGGCCGCGCCGACCGTGCGGGCCCGGCACAGGGCCTTCGCCTTCGTTCCTCGCGCCGCTGCCGCCGTCCACCACGTTCGTGTCGGTCATGTGGCCCCTCCCGCTCCGCCCGGCGTACGAGGCCCCTCCCCGACACCCTCACCCAAGTTACCAAGCGGTCGCTTTTATCGCGCCTGCGCCACTACGACCATGACCGGTCGCGTCACCCCTACGCCGCCACGACCAGTCGCGTGATCAGGTCCCCCCACCCGCGCTCCAGCCGGTCGAGGGACATACCTCGCCGCTCCACCAGGTGGTCGACGAGGTTGATGTCCAGATAGCCCAGCAGCGTCTGCGCCAGCAGCTCGATGTCTCCCTGCGCCCCGGCACGGCGCAGCAGCATGCACAGGTGGCCGAGGCGGAGCTGGGTGGCCGGGTTGGCGTGCCGGCGGGCGGCGTCCGTGCGGGCGGCGAGGTAGAGGTCGCGATGGGCGTACTCGTGCCGGATGACGGCGGCACCGAAGGCGCGCAGCCGCTCGACGGGGGGCGCGTCCGGCCCGAGCGGGGGCGGGCCGGACAGGAAGGCGGCCTGGAGCTCCCGCTCCTGGTGGTCGAGGAGCGCCACCATGAGCCCGAACCGGTCGCCGAACCGCCGGAAGACGGTGCCCTTGCCCACCTCGGCGGCGGTCGCCACGGCCTCCATGGTCAGGTTGGCGGCTCCGCACTCCGCCGCGAGCCGGGCGGCGACCTCCAGCAGCCGCGTGCGGTTGCGGGCCGCGTCCGCGCGCAGCCGGGGCTGGTCGGGCGCGGCAGAGGTGAGGTTCAGAAGTCCGTCGAGGGGGTCGGGGTCCTGAGGCGCCGGGAAGGGCGGCAGCGACTCTTTCATGAAAAGAGCGTAACGCTCACCACACACAAGTGGACCCCGGTCCGGATAGCTGCTACAAATTTCAACGGACCCCGGTCCGTTTAGCTTCTCCCGCGGGCCCCGGTCCGTCGGCTTTCCTCACGTGTTTCCTACGTGCACATCCTTGCTAGGAGTCAGCTCATGTCCGTACGCATCCTCGCGCTCGTCGGCAGCCTTCGCGCCGGTTCGCACAACCGCCAGCTCGCCGAGGCCGCCGTGAAGCACGCCCCCGAGGGCGTCGAGATCGAGCTGTACGAGGGTCTGGCCGACGTCCCGTTCTACAACGAGGACATCGACACCGAGGCCGCCCTCCCGGCCACCGCCGCCCGGCTGCGCGAGGCCGCCGGCCAGGCCGACGGCTTCCTGCTCTTCTCCCCCGAGTACAACGGCACCATCCCGGCCGTCCTGAAGAACGCCATCGACTGGCTGTCCCGCCCGTACGGCGCCGGCTCCTTCACCGGCAAGCCCGTCGCCGTGGTCGGCACCGCGTTCGGCCAGTTCGGCGGCGTGTGGGCGCAGGACGAGACCCGCAAGGCCGTCGGCATCGCCGGTGCCACGGTCCTGGAGGAGGCCAAGCTCTCCATCCCCGGCTCGGTCGTCCGCTTCGCCGAGACCCACCCGGCCGACGACGCCGAGGTCGTCACCGGCCTCACCGAGGTCCTGAGCCAGCTCACCAGCAAGGCGGGCACCGCCGCCGCCTGAGGTCCCTCCTCAGCCGACACCCCGTCGGGTCCGGGCCACCGCCCGGGCCCGACGTCGGCGTTCCGGCAGCGGCAGCAAGGCGGCGGCCAGCGGCAGCCCGCAGCGGGCCAGTGTTCAGACCGTGACGCCCAACCCCTCCAGCACCACCGCGTTCGGCAGCTCCGCGAACGCCTTCCCCGGCACCAGCAGCTTGCCGCGCCGCCGTCCGCTGCCGACCAGCACGTACGGCAGGTCGACCACGGCCGAGTCGACCAGCACCGGCCACGAGGCCGGCAGCCCGACGGGCGTGATGCCGCCGTACTCCATCCCGGTCTCCCCGGTGGCGGTGTCCATCGACGCGAACGAGGCCTTGCGGGCGCCCAGTTGGCGGCGGACCACGCCGTTGACGTCGACGCGGGTGGTGGAGAGCACGACGCAGGCGGCCAGGCTCGACCCGCCGCCCCGCTTGCCCGCGACGACCACGCAGTTCGCGGACCGTTCGACCAGGTCCTGCCCGTAGTGCTGGACGAACACCGCCGTGTCGGCCCACTCGGGGTCCGTCTCGACGTACAGGATCTGGTCGGCGGGCACACTGCCGGGCCAGGCGCGTACGGCGTCGGCGACCGGGCGGACGAGGTCGTCCAGGCAGTCGGGGGCGGGGGTGGCGTGGTCGAAGTCTCCGATGGGTGCGCGCATGGGCCGCACGGTAACAAAAGCCCGTCTGAGGACGCCCGCCCTGATCCGGTGCCTCAGTGCTTGCCTCAGTGCACGGCGGGTACCGAGACCGTCAGCACCATCTCGGTCGGCACCTCGCCCCGATTGGCGTACTCGTGGGCCGCGCCCGCCTCGAAGGTGACGCTCGCGCCGGCCGGGACCCGGTATTCGGCGCCCTCCACGGTGAGGGTCAGCTCGCCCGCTGTGACATGCGCGATCTCGACCGTGCCCCCGGGGTGCGGATCCGACCGGCTGCCCTCCCCCGGCATCAGCCGCCAGTTCCACATCTCCAGCGGACCGGGTGCCTCCGCACCGGCCAGCAGTCGGCTGTAGCTGCCCGCCTCGGTGTGCCACAGCCGGACCACCTGCTCGGCCGGAACGACCCGGACCTTCGGCCCCTGTTCGTAGTCGAGGAGGGTGGTGATGCTGACACCCAGGGCGTCGCCGATCTTGACGACGGTGCCGAGACTGGGGTTGGTGCGGGCCTGTTCGATCTGGATGAGCATCCCGCGGCTGACTCCGGCGCGCGCCGCCAGGGTGTCCAGGGTGAACCCCCGCTCGGTGCGCCAGCGCTTGACGTTCCGCGCCAGGGACTGGGTCAGCAGGTCGAGATCCGACACGTTCCGTCCAATGTCTCAGTGACAGTCCAACACGTTGAACGAGGTGGGGTGAACCCGACGTTCACCGAACTGTACTGCGGGGACTCCGCCCCTTCAGGGCCGCTGGGCGGACTCCCCCGCGCCCTCCGCGTCCCACTCGGCGAGTGCCAGCAACTGCTCCGGCGTGACCCCGTCGGGGATCGGGACCGGCGCGGGTCGTGCGCCGGTGCCGATCCAGCAGCCGGGCCCGATCGACACCGGATCCATGCGGGGCCACTGCTTGCCGATCGGCTGGTGCGGGTCGTCGTAGGAGTGGTTGGTGGAGGTCACGTACACGTACGGCCCGAAGTAGCAGTCGCTGCCGATCGTGACGGTGGTGTCGGCGATGACATGGCTGCCCCGCCCGAGCACGACCCCGTCCCCGATGCGCAGGATCGGTTCCGCGCCGAGGTCCAGATCGGGCATCAGTCCGGCGGTCAGGGTGACCTGCTCGCCGATGATGCAGTGGGAGCCCAGGTGGATCCACGGCTCACCGAACACCGTGCCGAGGGGAAAGGCCAGCCTGGTATCCGTTCCCATCGCGCCGAAGCGGAAGCGGCCGGGCCGCTCGGCCGTCACCGACCCTGTGCGCTGCAGCCACGCCCAGCCCGCGTGGACGGCGCGCTGCACGAGGCGGCCCCACCAGGACGAGAACGTGTTCTTCTTCGGCACCCGCTCACCGTACTCACCGGGCGGCACCCGCATGACGTCGTACGGCTGTGATCTTCACCCCACGCGACGCGCACCCCATGGCTTACGGTGCGGGTGAGGACTGATCTTCACTCAGTATCTGGAGGCGGCGATGAACCGGCAGCGGGCCCTGATCACGACGTTCCGCGGCAAGAAGCCGGAGGTGGACGAGGCGGCGTTCGTGTCCCCCACGTCGACGGTGATCGGCGACGTGACCCTGCGGCCGGGAGCGAGCGTCTGGTACGGGGCGGTGCTGCGGGCCGAGTTCGAGCCGATCGTCATCGGCACCGACGCCAACGTCCAGGACAACTGCACGTTGCACGTCGACCCCGGTTTCCCCGTCTCGATCGGCGAGCGCGTCTCGATCGGGCACAACGCCGTGGTGCACGGGGCGACCGTCGAGGACGACTGTCTGATCGGGATGGGCGCGACCGTGCTGAACGGCGCGGTGATCGGCGCGGGGTCCCTGGTCGCCGCGCAGGCCCTGGTGCCGCAGGGGATGAGGGTGCCGCCCGGGTCGCTGGTGGCGGGGGTGCCGGCGAAGGTGAAGCGACCGCTCACCGACGAGGAGCGGGAGTTGGTGACGTTGAACGGGACGCACTACACGGAGCTGGCCAAGGCGCACCGGGAGGCGCAGGAGGAGTACGGGGCTTAGGGGGCGGCCCAGAGCCCCTTCGATCGCTCAGTCCGCGGCGGCGACCAGTTCCCTCTCGGTCGTCTCCGCCTTCTCCGCCGCCTTCTTCGCCTTGCGCTTGATCACCAGCATCGAGGTGACGCCGATCAGGACCGCCAGGACCAGGCCCAGCCAGGAGAAGCGCTTGAGCCAGGCCTCGGCGACGACGCCGACGTAGTAGATGACGGCGGTGGTGCCGCCGGCCCAGAGGATGCCGCCGAGGATGTTGGCGACGGCGAAGCGCCAGTAGGGCATCTGGAGGACGCCTGCGAGGGGCCCGGCGAAGATGCGGAGGAGAGCGATGAAGCGGCCGAAGAAGACGGCCCACATGCCCCACCGGTCGAAGGAGCGCTCCGCGACGGCGATGTTGCTCTCGCTGAAGTGTTTGGGGAACCGCCGGTTGAGCTTGGCGAGCAGCGGGCGTCCGCCCTTGCGGCCGATGGCGTAGCCGATGGAGTCGCCGATGATCGCGCCGGCGGTGGCGCAGGCGCCGAGGACGAACGGGTCGATCTCTCCGTGCTGGGACGCGAGCAGCGCGGAGGAGACCAGGATGATCTCGCCCGGCAACGGGATGCCCAGGCTCTCCAGGCCGATGACCAGCCCCACCAACAGGTAGATGCTGAGCGGAGGCACAGTTTCGAGCCACTCCTGGACGTGCAAAGCCGGTTCCTCCCGTGCGAGCGGATCACGTGAATCAAGTGGGGGCAGGCGGTGTTCAGGGCCCCGCCGCGCGCTCTCGACGGAGCGCGCGCCGGGGCAGCCTACCCGCTTACTCGGACGGCGACGGAGTCCTACGGGTTGGCCCACGTGCCCCACCGGTGCTCACCGTGCACGGCCGCGCTCAGTGCGTTGCCGCCCTGCGCGGCCGTGCCGGAGGACGAGGGCCTCCCCGCCTCGCCGGGGATCGCGGGCCGGGGCACCGGGGATCGCAGGCCGGGGCAACCGGAGTCGGGCTCGGCGTCCCGAGGCCTGACGCCGGCGTCCCGAGCGTCGGGCACCGGCGGGCTGGGGTCAGGCGTTGGGGCGCAGGGTCCAGACGACCGTCATCTCGCCGGTCACGGCTCCGTCGGCGCGTCGGATGGCGATGGTGACGGGGAATTCCGGACGCTGTCCGGCGTCGAGTTCGGCGACGACCTCGGCGGCGGAGCGGCCGAGTGTGGCGGTGGCCGTGACGGGCCCCATCGCGAGCTTCCTGTACGCGATCTCCGCGCGGACCGCGAGCGGCACGGCACGGGAGAGCTGGTCCCCGAACGCGGCGAGCACGACGGCCCCGCTCGCCGTCTCCCCCAGCGTGAACATCGCACCGGCGTGCGGCCCGCCGACATGGTTGTGGAAATCGCCCTCGTCCGGCAGTGCCACCACGGCCTTGTCCGGAGTGGTCTCCAGGAACTCCAGCTTCAGCGTCCTGGCCATCGGCACCGTGGCGGCGAGCATCTCGCCGATCGACATCTGGTCTGCGCTCATGGCGCGATGTTACCCACGAGTAGGCCGCCATGACCAGGGCCTCTCGCAGCGCGACGGCGTTCACGTCCGAGAACCCGGCACCTCGGCCAGCGGCCGACCACCTCCCGTCCCCACCTGGGCACGTCGGGTCAAAAGTCGCCGCCCCAGGGCGTTTTGGAGCCGTTCGTCCCGGCCGCGAAGCGGCTTCGTGGACTCCCGTGGCACCCCGCCCCCCGTCGCATCTATGGTTACGAGCCATGTGGCCAGGACAGCAGCAGCCGCCCGGGGGCGAGCACCAACCGCAGCAGCCGAACCCGTACCAGCAGCCGGGGTACGACCAGTCCGGACAGCCGGTCCAGCCGGGATACCAACAGCAGGGGTACCAGCAGCCGAACCCCTACCAGCAACCCGGATACCAGTCGACGGGCCAGCAGGCCCAGTACGGGCAGCAACCGCAGTGGGGCGCGCAGGCCCCCGCGGGCCCGCCGGTTCCGCCGGGCGGAGGCGGCGGCAACCGGACGAAGCTGATCGCGGTCATCGCGGCCACGGCCGTCGTCGTGGCGGCCGGGGTGACGGGCTTCCTGGTGCTCGGCGGTGACGGCGACAAGGACAAGTCGGAGCCCCAGTCGGCCCCCTCGGTCTCCTCGTCGCCGACCGCGTCCGAGAGCACCGAGGACAACCCGCGCGGTGAGGACGCCGGCGCGAAGCCGACCGTCGAGGGCTGGAAGGTCGTCGTCAACCCCAAGTGGGGTACGGCCTTCGACGTGCCCGCCGACTGGGAGGTCCAGTCGCCGGACACCTTCATCGGCTTCGAGGACTCGGAGAAGGGCGACGGCTCGGTCCTCATCGGGATGTCGGCGCCCGCCGTCCTCAAGGAGAGGTACTGCACCTCCGACGACGACAAGGACGGCAACGAGGAGTCGAGTTCCCTCGCCGCCGTGGGCACCAAGGGCCAGCAGGGCGCCAAGGGCACCGAGGACATCGCCCGCAACGACTCGGCGTGGTGGGTCTTCGGCGGTTACACCGACCAGAAGGCCGCCTCCAAGAAGAAGATGACCATCAGCAAGCCCAAGGCCTACACCACGGCGTCCGGCGTCGAGGGCAGTGTCGCGACCACGTACTCGACGGGCGTCGCCAAGAAGGACAAGTGCGACACGGACGGCAAGGCGACCACGTTCGCCTTCAAGAACTCGGCCGGTGACTACGTCTCCTGGACCTTCCACGGCGCCAAGGACGTGACCGAGGAGGTCCCGGACGCCACGGTGCAGAAGATCCTCAGCACGGTACGGCTGTACGGCGACCCGACGGGCGGCTGAGCGAGCGGGCGCACAGCCGCCGCTCGACGACCTCGGCCTCACCTGGCCCGATCCCACCGCATCAGGTGCGGAAACGGTTTGGCAGAAGGTGTCGGGGCGGCGATAGTCGGCGGGTGACCACTCCCGCCGCCCCCCGTCGCCGCCCCGCCTGGGCCGGTCGCAACTACACCCTGCTGACGACGGCCGCGGTCGTCACCAACCTGGGCAGCAACGGCGCCCTGATCGCGGCCGCGTTCGCGGTCCTGGAGGCGGGCGGCGACGGCGGGGACGTCGGCCTGGTCGCGGCGGCGCGCACCCTGCCGCTGGTGCTGTTCCTGCTGGTCGGCGGCGCGATCGCCGACCGGCTGCCCCGGCACCGGGTGATGGTCGCGGCGAACGCCCTCAACTGTCTCTCCCAGGCCGCGTTCGCCGTCCTCGTCCTCACCGGCGAGGCACACCTGTGGCAGATGATGCTGCTCTCCGCGCTCGGCGGCGTCGGCCAGGCGTTCTTCGGCCCGGCCGCCGAGGGCATGCTGCTGTCCTCCGTCACCGCCGAGCAGGCGGGCCGGGCCTTCGCGCTGTTCCGCTTCGCGTCGCAGGGCGCGACCATGAGCGGCGCGGCCCTCGGCGGCGCCCTGATCGCGGTGATCGGCCCCGGCTGGGTGCTCGCGGTGGACGCGGCGGCGTTCGCCCTGGCCGGCGCCCTGCGCGCCTTCCTCGACGTGAGCCACATACCGGAGCGCGGGGCGGGCGGCGGACTGCTCGCGGATCTCCGGGACGGCTGGCGGGAGTTCACCGGCCGTACCTGGCTGTGGGCGATCGTGGTCCAGTTCTCGATGGTGAACGCGGTCATCGTCGCCGCCGACGCGGTCTACGGCCCGCAGGTCGCCCGGGACAGTCTGGGCGGGCCGGGCCCCTGGGGCCTGGCCCTCGGCTTCTTCGGGGCCGGCAATGCCGCCGGAGCGCTGCTGATGGCCCGATGGAAACCACGCCGCCTCCTCTTCGTGGGCGTCCTCTGCGTCTTCCCCTTCGCCCTGCCGTCCGCCGCGCTGGCCGTGCCGGTGCCGATCGCCGCACTGTGCCTGGCCATGTTCGTCAGCGGTCTGTCGATCGAGGTGTTCGGCGTCTCCTGGATGACCGCCCTGCACCAGGAGATCCCCGAGGACAAGCTGTCCCGGGTCTCCGCGTACGACTGGTTCGGCTCGGTGGCGATGGTGCCGCTCGCCGCCGCGCTGGCGGGCCCGGCGGAGAGCGCCTTCGGACGGACGGCGGCCCTGTGGGGCTGCGCCGGGCTGTGCGTGGCCGCGACGGCGGCGGTGCTGTGCGTACGGGACGTACGCAACCTGACCCGGCGCGGCACGACGGTGACCAAGGTCGAGCCCGGCCCCGAGACCGGCGAGGCCGGTTCAGCCGATGCCGAAGGCCCCGTCGGGCGGCTCGGGTGACGGTACGGCGTCCTCCTCGCGCACGGGCGCGGCCCCGCCGATGAACGCGCGCAGCGCCGGACCGTGCTCGACCCGCGCGGGGAAGGCGTCGGCGGCGGTCCGCCGGGCCAGGGCGGCGATGTCGGGCGGCTGGTGGGCGGCGACCAGCACGGCGTTCCCGAACCGCCGGCCGCGCAGCACGGCAGGCTCGGCGATCAGCGACAGCTCCTCGAACACCGTTGCCAGTGTGGCCAGTTGGGACCGCAGATAGGCGAAGGGCGCGGCGTCGGCCAGGTTCGCGAGATACACCCCGTCCGCGCGCAGCACCCGTGCGACGGCCCGCGCGTACCCCACGGTCGACAGATGCGCCGGAACCCGTGAGCCGCCGAACACATCGCCCACGAGGACGTCGGCGGAGTCGGCGGGGGCCGCTTCGAGCCATTCCCGCGCGTCCGCCGCGTGCAGCGCGATCTCCGCGTCGCCGGGCGGCGGCAACTGCTCGACGACGAGGTCCAGCAGGCCCCGGTCGTACTCGACGACCCGCTGCCGGGACCCGGGCCGGGTGGCGGCGACGTAGCGGGGCAGGGTGAGCGCGCCACCGCCGAGATGCACCACGTCGAGCGGCAGCCCCGGCTCCGCGACCGTGTCCAGCACGTGCCCGAGCCGCCGCGCGTACTCGAACTCCAGGTGAGTGGGCTCGTCGAGATCGACGTACGACTGCGGTGCCCCGTCCACGGTCAACAGCCAGGCCCGTTCCCGGTCGACGTCGGGCATGAGCTTGGCGGTGCCCCGGTCGATGGCCCGGGACACGGGTATGGCTTCGTTCACGCTCCCCATTCTGGTGCAGGGAACGCCCCGCGACGGGCGCGGGGAACCGCGCGACCGGCCGGGTGCCGGCCGGCGGTCCCCCGCCCACGGCGACCGTCTACTGAACGGCCGTCACGGTCCCCGCCCCGACGGTCCGGCCGCCCTCACGGATGGCGAACCCGAGCCCCGGCTCCAACGGAACCTCCCGGCCCAGCTCCACGCTCATCGTGACCCGGTCCCCCGGCCGGGCGACGGCGACCTCGCCGAGGTCGATGTCCCCCACCACGTCGGCCGTCCGGATGTAGAACTGGGGCCGGTACCCACTGGACACCGGGGTCGTGCGACCCCCCTCCCGCGCCGAGAGCACGTACACCTGCGCGGTGAAGTGTCGCCGGGGCTCGACGCTGCCGGGCGCGGCCACGACGTGCCCGCGTCGGACGGCGTCCCGTCCCACCCCGCGCAGCAGCAGCGCCACGTTGTCCCCGGCCTGCGCCTCCTCCATGGGCTTGCCGAAGGTCTCGACGCCGGTGACGACGGTCTCGATCCCGGCGCCGAGCACCTCGACGCGGTCGCCCACGCGGATGGTGCCGCGCTCGACGGCCCCGGTGACGACGGTCCCCCGCCCGGTGATCGTCAGCACGTTCTCCACGGACAACAGGAACGGCGCGTCCAGGTACCGCTCCGGCATCGGGACGTAGGTGTCCACGGCGTCCAGCAGCGCGTCGATCGAGGCCGTCCACCGCGGGTCCCCTTCGAGCGCCTTGAGCCCGGAGACCCGGACGACGGGTACGGAGTCACCGCCGTACCCGTGCGCGGTGAGCAGCTCGCGGACCTCCAGCTCGACTAGGTCGGTGAGCTCCTCGTCCCCCGCGTCGGCCTTGTTGAGGGCGACGACGATGTGGTCGACGCCCACCTGCCGGGCGAGCAGCACGTGCTCGGCGGTCTGCGGCATGATCCCGTCGAGCGCGGAGACGACGAGGATCGCCCCGTCGAGCTGCGCGGCGCCGGTGACCATGTTCTTGACGTAGTCGGCGTGGCCTGGCATGTCGACGTGCGCGTAGTGCCGGGTGTCGGTCTCGTACTCGACGTGCGCGATGTTGATGGTGATGCCGCGCGCCGCCTCCTCCGGGGCGCGGTCGATGCGGTCGAACGGGACGAACGTGCCGGCCCCGCGCTCGGCGAGGACCTTGGTGATGGCGGCGGTCAGGGTGGTCTTGCCGTGGTCGACGTGACCCATCGTGCCGATGTTGAGATGCGGTTTCGTACGGACGTAAGCAGTCTTGGACATGGCGGTACCTCGAAGCCTCTTCAGCGGTACTGGGTGATGGGCCCGGCGGCACGGAACGGCGGCCGGGACGGGGACCCCGAGGTCTTGCCGACCCTCCCCCTGCGGGGTCCGCCGGAATGTCCGGGAAGGGTCAGCTTCGGGCGCCGTCCGCGGCGGCCACGACGATCAGAAGGGCAGCCTTCGGGGCATCCGCGCCTGTGGCGGATGCGGCGAGAGCGAAGGCGTGCCGGAACATGACGTCGATCATCGTCGACAGGTCGGCGCGCGTCGAATGGTTTTCGGTACGCGGGAGTTCCGGGAGGGAGCGGAAGAGAGATGCTTCACAGGACGTCGCACGAGGTGAACGGTGCGCGGGTCGGGCCCGTGGTCCGGAAGGCGCAGGCGGCACGGCGTGCGGTGCCCGGCGGAGGTCCGGGCACACCGTGCCCGACATGGCTGTTGTTCCGTTCGCTGTGACGCCCGTGAGACGTTCCGTACGGCATACACGTACATGGGTCGGTTACCGTCGTCGAATGCTCGATGCCACCACCCGCTCTGGGGGCACCGCCACGGTCCTTCCCCGGACCGCCGCCACGGAGCTCGCCGTCGCCACACCCGTCACGGTCCCGGCCCTGCCCCCGGGCCGCGCCGCCCGCTGGGGCAGAGTGCTGTTCTCGCCGTGGGCGCGGTTCTCACTGCTCGTCGCGCTGCTCCTGGCCGCCGTGTCCACGGTGCTGCTGTTCGAGCCGCAGCGGCTGCTGGCCGACGGCTGGCCGCCGCAGCTGGGCGGTGCCGCCGCGGCCGTGGTGTTCGCGGTGGCGTACGGGCTCTGCACGGTCGCCTTCGTCCCCCGCCCGATCCTCAACATCGCGGCGGGCGCCCTCTTCGGCTCCCAGCTCGGTCTGGCGTCGGCGCTCGCGGGCACGGTCCTCGGCGCGGGCCTCGCCTTCGGCCTGGGACGGGTCCTCGGTCAGGACGCCCTGCGTCCGCTGCTGCGCCACCGCTGGCTGAAGTCGGCGGACGGCCAGCTCAGCCGCCACGGCTTCCGCTCGATGCTGGCGGCCCGTCTGTTCCCCGGGGTGCCCTTCTGGGCGGCCAACTACTGCGCCTCGGTCTCCCGGATGGGCTACCTGCCGTTCCTCCTCGCGACCGCGCTGGGCTCCATCCCGAACACCGCCGCGTACGCCGTGGCCGGCGCCCGTGCCTCGTCCCCGACGTCCCCGGCCTTCCTGATCGCCATGGCCTGCATCGCGGTCCCGGCCCTGATCGGCGCGACGGTGGCCTGGCGCAAACGCCACCACCTGCGGACCCGCTGAGGTCCCCGGGGGCCTGTCTTTTATAACACCCCCCGCGCCCCCGACAAGGCCAAAACCCTGTTTGGCGTCTCTTTGTTTAAAAAAAAAGAAAGAAGAA
>NZ_JARGEE010000248.1:0-13406 GCF_033794485.1 Streptomyces sp. MB09-02B | reverse complement strand
CCCTCCCACTTCAGCCCGGCGCACCACAGCTCCCGCCCCTCCTCGAAGGCGTGGATGTCGGTACCGATCCCGACCTGCGGCAACACCACGGAACCCGGCAGCGACACCGGTGCCGTCCCAGAACCCTCAGAAGCCATCGTTGAGCCTCCTGCGCGCCAGAACCGCCTCCGCGAGCACCAGGTCCAGCGGCCTGGTCACCTTGAACGCCTCCTCGTGCCCCGGCACGACCACGACCCCGAGCCCGAGCCGCTCCACCATGCTCGCGTCGTCGGTGACCTCCCCGGTGACCGTCTCGTGCGCCCGCACCAGCGTCTCCCGGTGGAAGCCCTGCGGCGTCTGCACGGCCCGCAGCCGCGCCCGCTCCGGCGTGGCGACGACCGGCTCCGGCGCCCCGGGCGCGTCCGCCGGTTCGACCTCCTTGACCGTGTCGGCCAGCGGCAGCGCGGGCACCACGGCCGGCGCCCCGTCCCGTACGGCCTCGATGACCGCGTCGACCGTGTCGACGGGCACGAGGGGACGGGCCGCGTCGTGGACGAGGACGATGTCGTAGCCGGGCGGTAGCGCGTCCAGACCGAGTTTCACCGACTCCTGGCGCGACTCACCCCCGGGGACGACGAGGAAGTCCGTCCGCTCGGGCAGCGCGTGCGCGTCGAGGAGGGTCTTGACCTCGGGGGCGCCGTCGGGCGGCGCCACCACGATGACCAGGGAGACGGCCCGGGACGCGGCCATGGCCCGCACCGCGTGGATCAGCATCGGGGTGCCGTTCAGCGCGCGCAGCGCTTTGGGGGCGCCCGGGCCGAGGCGTACGCCCTGGCCGGCGGCCGGGATCACTGCCGCCGTACGGGTCGCCGCACGGGCTGCCGCGCTGGCTGTCGTACCGGTTCCGGAAGGCGAAGGGCGCGAATCGTCAGACATCGGTTCCTGTCAGGTTTGTGTGCTCGGCCTACGTGGGTATGGCCACAGCGTGCCGGGCGCGACACCTTGACCGGACCCTTCCGTGACATCTGGTCGAGCCAGCTGCCCGGGCCCGGCACGCCAAGTACGAGTACGGCGTACTCATGAGCACCGGGGCACGCCAAGTATCGCCAAGTATCAGGGACCCCTTCAGGCGTACGGCATCCGGGTACGAACATGCCGCAGCGCCCGGCGACATCACAAACGTCATCGGGCACCGCGGCATTTCGATGTGCTGCTGCTGCGCCGAACGACTGAGCGGGCTGGCTGCCTGCCTCAGGTCAGTTCGGTGACGCAGTCAGTTCAGGACGCGAGGACCTCGTCGAGCAGAGCCTCGGCCTTGTCCTCGTTGGTGTTCTCCGCGAGGGCGAGCTCGCTCACCAGGATCTGGCGGGCCTTGGCGAGCATGCGCTTCTCGCCGGCGGACAGTCCGCGCTCGCGCTCACGACGCCACAGGTCACGCACGACTTCCGCGACCTTGATGACATCGCCGGAGGCGAGCTTCTCCAGGTTTGCCTTGTAGCGACGCGACCAGTTCGTGGGCTCCTCGGCATACGGCGCGCGCAGTACCTCGAAGACCCGGTCCAGGCCGTCCTGACCGACCACATCACGTACGCCGACGAACTCCGCATTGTCCGCTGGCACACGCACCGTCAGGTCGCCCTGAGCGACCTTGAGCACCAAGTAGGTCTTGTCCACGCCTTTGATCTGGCGAGTTTCGATGGCCTCGATCAGCGCGGCCCCGTGATGGGGATAGACCACGGTGTCGCCAACCTTGAACGTCATGTGACAGGTACCCCTTCCGTGGCTATCCAGGGTAACACGGATACGGCGGGTTCTGAATGGCGTTTTCGCAGGTCAGGGCATATCTCGGGGCTTGACAACTGCAACAGGAACGTGCTGCGGGGCCCGAACGGAGGAGGGTATTCGCAGGTGGGAGCGGCTCTCCGGGCGGAGGGAAACGCGTACGTTACACGCATCCGGAGGACGCGGGGAGCATCCTAACGTCCCGCTTTGTCCGACTCCAGATGTGCGACTTCCGCTACTCCGTTCGGTGCGTGGAGTCGGGTACGAGACGAATCCGGAATTGATCAAGAAGTTCGATCCACCGACCCTCTTCCGCCGTTACCGGATCGTGTTCTTGCGCTGTTCCGGCGACGTTCTGGCAGTTGATCGATTTTTCCTGGCGGCGCACATTCCTCGGCGGAAATGCAGGACGCGGCGGCGTCGAGTTCGACGGTGGTTTTGCGAATGCCGACCGGTGCGGGCGTGACGCGTCCGTCAATTGCTTCCGGTGCTTCCGGTGCTTCCGGTGACATGTCGGGGACTTGGGGAGGGTCGGGTGCGGCGGCGACGGGACGGCTCGGTAACCTAAGGCCGCTACAGACCACGTACCGCCCACGTTCTAGGAGTTGCCGCCGCCGTGAGCAGCAGCCTTCGACGCGGCGCCCTCGCCGCCGCCGCCATCGCGTTCTCGATCGCCTCACTCGCCGCGTGCGCAGCCGGCAACAACGCCCAGACGCTGGAGGTCAAGCCGGACAACGCCGCCACCAGCGTCGGCGACATCAAGATCCAGAACGCCATCGTGGTCACCCAGCCCGGCACCGAGACCAAGGGGCCCGCCGTGGTCTCCGCGACGCTCTTCAACGCCGCCTCGACCGACCAGACCCTCGACTCCGTCACCGTCGAGGGCGCCGGCACCGTCGAGCTCACGCCGGCGAAGGGCAAGGGCAAGGGCGGCAAGGTCGTCGTCCCGGCCGGCGGCTCCGTGATCCTGGGCGGCGAGGGCAACGCCTCCGCGGTCCTGGACGCCACCGACGCGGTCAAGGACGGCAACGCCCAGAAGGTCACCTTCGAGTTCAGCGAGACCGGCCAGGTCGCCCTGCGCGCCTTCGTGGTCCCCGCCGAGCACTACTTCGAGAAGTGGGGCCCGACCGACATCCCCGAGGCCCCCGCCACCAGCGCCTCCCCGTCCGAGGAGGCCACCGGTTCCGCGTCCCCGGACGGGACGGGCTCGCCGTCCCCCGACGGGGCGGCCGCCGAGGAGGAGGGCACTGCCGCCGGTTCGACGGCCTCGCCGTCCGTCTCGGCCTCCGAGGAGACCACGGGGCACTGAGGCCGCCTGAGACCGCCGGGGGTCACCCCGACACGTACGCCGAAGGGCGGCACCTCCTGGGAGGGGTGCCGCCCTTCGGCGTACGGCGTGTGTGCGGCCGTAGGCCTACGGCTCGAACTTGTAACCGAGGCCACGGACCGTGACCAGGTACCGCGGGGCACCGGGGTCCGGCTCGATCTTGGCGCGGAGACGCTTGACGTGGACGTCGAGGGTCTTGGTGTCACCGACGTAGTCAGCACCCCAGACACGGTCGATGAGCTGCATACGGGTCAGGACGCGGCCCGCGTTCCGCAGCAGCATTTCGAGCAGGTCGAACTCCTTGAGGGGGAGGTCGACCTTGGAGCCCGAGACAGTGACCACGTGACGGTCGACGTCCATGCGGACGGGACCGGCCTCCAGCGCGGCCGGGGTGACCTCCTCGGGCTCGCCGCGGCGGCGCAGTACGGCCCGGATACGGGCGACGAGTTCGCGGGAGGAGAAGGGCTTGGTGACATAGTCGTCGGCTCCTATTTCCAGGCCCACGACCTTGTCGATCTCGCTGTCCTTGGCGGTCACCATGATCACCGGGACATTGGAACGGCCGCGCAGCTGACGGCAGACCTCGGTACCCGGCAGCCCGGGCAGCATCAGGTCGAGCAGGACGAGGTCGGCTCCGTTGCGCTCGAACTCGTCGAGGCCGTCGGGCCCGGTGGTCGCGATGGCGACCTCGAAGCCCTCTTTGCGGAGCATGTAGGACAGGGCGTCGGAGAAGGACTCCTCGTCCTCGACGACGAGCACTCGGGTCACGGAAGGACCTCCGGGGCGGGAAGCGGTCCGTACGGTTCGTACGGGGATCTGTCGGTGTGAGGCTGTCCGTCCTCGACGTCGAGGTCCGGGTGCTGGGCGGCACGGTCACGGGACGCGCCCGCCTCCGGCAGCCTGAGCGTGAACGTGGAGCCCTGTCCCTCCGAGCTCCACACCGTGACCTCCCCGCCGTGCGAGGCGGCCACGTGCTTGACGATCGCGAGACCGAGGCCCGTACCGCCGGTCTGGCGGGAGCGGGCCGGGTCCACGCGGTAGAAGCGCTCGAAGATGCGCTCCTTGTCCTTGTCCGAGATGCCGATGCCCTGGTCGGTCACGGCGATCTCGATATGGTCCCCGCCGGGGGCGGTCACCCGGCGTGCGGCTATGCCGACGCGGGTGCGGGCCGGGGAGTAGTTGACGGCGTTCTCCACGAGGTTGCCCAGGGCGGCGGCCAGCTGACCGCGGTTGCCCCAGACGCGCAGGTCCGCCGTGCCTCCGGCGGCCATGGTGATCTGCTTGGTGCCGGCCTGGTGTCGGCAGCGGTCGACGGCCTCGGCGACCAGCTCGTCCACCCGTACCGGCTCGGCGTCCTCCAGCGGGTCGTCGTTCTGCACCCGGGAGAGGTCGATCAGCTCCTGCACGAGGTTGGTGAGCCGGGTGGCCTCGATCTGCATACGGCCGGCGAAGCGCTCCACCGCCTCGGGGTCGTCCGAGGCCCCCATGACGGCCTCGGAGAGGAGGGAGAGCGCGCCGACGGGCGTCTTCAGCTCATGGCTGACGTTCGCGACGAAGTCCCGCCGCACGGCCTCGATCCGACGGGCCTCGGTGAGGTCCTCGACCAGGAGCAGCACGAGCCGGGAGCCCAGCGGCGCGACGCGCGCGGAGACCGCGAGCGCCTCGCCGCGTCCCGTGCCGCGCCGGGGCAGGTCCAGCTCGACCTGTCGTATCTCGCCGTCGCGGCGGGTGTCGCGGGCCATCTTCAGCATCGGCTCGATGGAGAGCTTGCCGCCCCGCACGAGCCCGAGGGCGTACGCGGCGGAGCTGGCCTTGACGACGGCGTCCGCCTCGTCGAGGACGACGGCGGAGGAGCGGAGCACGGACAGCACGGTGTCGACGCCGGGCGGGAGCACCGGGTCGGTGTGCAGGGAGGTTCGGGTGGGACGCTTCTGCTCGCGCTCGCTGAAGCGGAACGCCAGCATGGCGATGACGCCGGTGAGCACTCCGGCGATCGCTGCCGCTGCGGCGACCGCCGCGTTCACGTCCATGCATCCAGGTTAGGCACGAGGTCGGACATCCCCACAGCGCTCGGAGGGCGACCTCGAACACTCGTCGCCCAGAGTTCACCTTGGAGCCAGTATTGGTTCATTTGGGGTGGCGGAAACGGACGCGTTGGGGTCGGAACGTGGGAGCGTGGGAATCGTCCGGGGCCCCGGTCACCGTTCGCCGTCACCGTCCGCTGTCACCGTTCCACGCGGCGGTCGGGGTACGGCCGTCCTGGCCCGGCCTGGCGGGTCGGCCTCCGGAACGGCTTTCCTGGTTACCCACGAGCAGACGTACGTAAGAGAGGGACACCCTGATGCGGGACGCGTACCACGAGGAACTTGACTCGATCGGTGAGGGCCTGGTCGAGATGGCCCGACTGGTGGGGTCGGCGATCGGTCGCGCCACGACGGCGATGCTCGACGCCGACCTGAAGCTGGCCGAGAGCGTGATCGAGGCCGACAAGAAGGTCGACGACCTCCAGCACGACCTGGAGGCCCGCGCGATAGCCCTGCTGGCCCGGCAGCAGCCCGTGGCGACGGATCTCCGTATCGTCGTGACGTCGCTGCGTATGTCGGCCGACCTGGAACGCTCGGGCGACCTCGCCCAGCACGTGGCCAAGCTGACCCGGCTGCGCTTCCCCGAGCGCGCGGTCCCGCGCGACCTGCACGCCACGATCCTGGAGATGGGCCAGCTCGCGCAGCGCCTGATGGCCAAGGCCGCCGAGGTCATCATCACCAAGGACGTCGACCTGGCGCTCCAACTGGAGAGCGACGACGACGCGATGGACCTGCTCCACCGCACGCTCTTCCAGCACCTCATGGACGACCGCTGGAAGCACGGCATCGAGACCGCCGTCGACGTCACCCTCCTCGGCCGCTACTACGAGCGCTTCGCCGACCACGCGGTGTCCGTCGCGAAGCGGGTGGTGTACCTGGTGACGGGCGAACACGCGGACGAACTCCAGGCGGACATCCAGCCGGTGCAGCCGGTCGCGGGGGTGGAGGGGGCGTAGGTCTCTCCCGGTCGTCTGATGTGGGGCAGGGAGGCTGGGAAGGCGAGGGGCGCGCGGGGCGCTGGTTGCGGGGCTCCGGCGCTCGATGGCCGGACGGGGCGCGGGAACGCCTCCATGCGCCGTTGATGCGCCCGGCTGAACGGGCTTGGAATGGGGCAGTCAACGGGCACGGGCACCACCCTTCGTTTTCGCTGCTTCGCCTTCCATCCCTTCGAGGAGGGACCATGGCCGAATCCCCCGCCAGCCCCAGCACGCCGGACCCGACACAGGTCCGGGACACCCATCAACCCGCCGACATCAAGACCCTGCCTCTCTTCGGCGCCTGCGGCTGCGGCTCGGGATGCGGGTGCGGGTGCCAGTCCGGCAACCCGTGTCAGTGCGGCTGACGCCGGCCGGTCGATCAGCCGCGCCGGCGCTGCCCGTACGCGGGAGAAGGGGCCTGTCACTCGTGGCGGGCCCCTTCACTCATGTCCGCGCGGGAGGGCGACGGCGCCTGCGGAGTCGCCCGCCTGCGGAGTCGCCCGTACGGCGGTACGGGCGCAGCATGGGGAGGGGGCGGTGGCTGAGGAGGTAGGGAATATGACCAAGTTCATGGACGTGCACCACAACATGAAGGGCATCACGGAGGACCAGCTGCGTGCCGCGCACCAGGCCGACCTCGATGTCGAGAAGGACGAGAACGTCCACTTCGAGCGGGCTTGGGCCGACCCCGCGTCCGGCACCGTCTACTGCCTCTCCGAGGCCCCCTCCGCGGACGCGGTCCAGCGCGTCCACGAACGCTCGGGCCACATGGCGGACGAGATACACCCGGTGCCGCTGACGATCTAGCGGTTCACCGGCCCGGCTCCGATCATGTGCGGCGCGGAGGGGCCGGTCCGAGCATGCGCGGGCTTTCGGCCGGCGCAGTCAGCCGCTTCACCACCTCCGCACGCCCTGTCCAGCGCTCGCCGGATGGAACCATCCCTTTGCCGTGACCGGCGGGATCAGGGGGGGTTGGTGCCGCCGGTCACGAGTGCGTTCAAGGGCGATCTGGTGAGCGTGAGTGAGCACGTTGGTCTGAGTGTGTCGTGTCGCGCGCATCGGTCGCTTGCGGAACTGACGTTCCCTCATCGAATGCGAGACCTTCGCGGATGGTGCTCGTTCCCCATGGCGATAGGATTTTCGGGCGGTTCGGGTGGGGGTGACGGGGTGGGTGAGCTGAGGAGTATCGCGGCGTCGTTCGTCGCGTCCGGGCCGTCCGGTGTGGCCGTCCGGACCCGCCTCAAATACCTGGTGCCGGGCGATGAGAAGGTGCTGCGTCTGGTGGGGGCGCATCTGGGGTCGCTGACTTCGCGGGACCTCAAGGTGCGTTGCCGGGATGGTCTGTCGCATTCCGGGGAGGCGTGGGCGGTGCGTAAGCGGGAGCTGACGCCACTCTCGTCGTCGCGCTGGGCGGGCAGTATCACCAAGGCGTCGCATGACCAGTGGGCGCTGGCCCGCCGGGGCCAGTTGGCGCACCTCCAGAACCTGGAAGCGGGCGTTCGCACCATCGAGCACCGGCTGTCCCTGCCGATCGGGCAGAAAGGCGCCAAGGGAGCACCCGGGGGCTATCGGTCCAGACGGGAGTGGCATGCGAAGTCGAGGCGCCTGCGAGTGCTTCAGGGCCGGCTGGCCACGGTGCGGGCCGATTGGGAGGCCGGGATCGTGCACGTCGTGCGCGGCGGCAGGCGACTGGCCCGGGCTCGCCACCACCTCGATGATGCCCGGCTCACGGGGTCCGCGTGGCGTGGGCGGTGGGAGGCGGAGCGCTGGTTCTGCCAGGCCGACGGGGAGTCCGGCAAGCGCTATGGCAACGAGACCATACGCGTCAGCCCCCAGGGTGAGGTGAGCATCAAGCTGCCCGCGCCGCTCGCGCATCTGGCGAACGCCCCGCACGGACGGTACGTCCTGGCGTGCAAGGTCGCGTTCGCGCACCGGGGCAGTGACTGGGCGGACCGCGTCGAAGCCAACCGGGCCATCGCCTACCGCATCCACCTCGATACGGGCCGGGGCCGCTGGTACCTGACGGCCTCCTGGCAGATCCCGCCCACTCCGACCGTTCCGATCGAGGCGGCGCTCGCGCACGGCGTGATCGGCGTCGACATGAACGCCGACCACCTCGCCGCCTGGCGGCTCGACCTGCACGGCAACCCCACCGGAAGCCCGCGCCGCTTCTCCTACGACCTGACCGGCACCGCCGAACACCGTGACGCGCAGGTCCGCCACGCCCTCACCCGCCTCCTGCACTGGGCGAAGGCCTGCGGTGTGCAGGCGATCGCGGTGGAGGACCTGGACTTCGCCGCCGAGAAGACCCGGGAGAAGCACGGCGGCCGTAAACGCTTCCGCCAGCTGATCTCCGGCATGCCCACCGGGCAACTCCGCGCCCGGCTGGCCTCGATGTGCGACGCCACGGGGATCGCGGTCATCGCCGTCGACCCGGCCTACACCAGCCGCTGGGGGGCCCAGCACTGGCAGAAGCCCCTCACCACGACAACCCGTAAGACGACTCGCCACGATGCTGCTGCCGTGGCGATCGGAAGGCGCGCCCAGCAACACCCGATCCGGCGACGGACGGCACCGCCCCCACACGACCGGAGTGATCGTGCGGGGCATCGGACCGTCCAGGCCGGACCAGGTATTCCTGGGCGTGAGGGACCCCGCCCCCACATTCCCGGACCACGGACACGATCCGTGCCGCCCGGACGCGGAGCGAACGCGGGCAACCAGAACGCCCAACACCGTCCGGGGCGTTCGGCCGAGCACGAGACCTGGCAGCAGGACTCACTCCCGCTCAGCCTTTAGCAACGGTTCTGCACATGCCCGTAGATTGCCCGAGGTGACTCCGGAGCAGTACACCGTGCGAGACGCGGTCGACTGGGAAGGGGTACCGGGGGTCCGTGGCCTGGTTCGGCGACCAGGGGCTCCACGTCACGGACGTGTGGGAGTCTCAGAGGGCGTTTGAAGTAGGAAGATTGCCCTTGATGCCCTAGTAAGTTCCTCGCCAGGTGGGGGTGGTCTCGTCCGTTATGCGCCTGGCAAGGTTGTCAATCGAGGCTACGTGGATCATGGCTTCGGAGCCGGCAGTGAGGGTCTCGTAGTCGCGGGCGAGACGGCGGTGCATCATGATCCAACCGATACTCCGCTCGACCACCCAGCGCCTTTTCACGACGTGAAATCCGCGCTTATCCGGGTTTCTGTTGACGACTTCGACATCGATTCCAAGGCGGGCCCCGTGCTCGACGACGGCGTTCTTGAAGCCGGTGTCGACCCAACTCTTGGAGATGGTCGGGTACCTCTCCTTCGCCTGGTCGAGGAGGCGTATTCCCAGGGAGTTCTCCGACAGGTCGGCGGCGGTGACGGTCACGGCCAGGATCAGCCCGATCGTGTCGGTGAGGATGCCGCGCTTCCTCCCGACGATCTTCTTGGCCGCATCCGTTCCCTGGCTGGTCAGGGGAACACTGCTGGAGGTTTTCACGCTCTGGGTGTCTATCACGGAGGCGGTCGGCTCGGGCTTGCGCCCCTCCTTCACCCGGGCCAGTCCCGTCAGGTCGTAATTGAGTTGGGCGAAGATTCCTTCGTCGCGCCACGCGGCGCAGTAGGCATAGACGGTGCCGTGGTTCGGGAAGTCGTGCGGGAGGTATTTCCAGGGGATTCCCGTGCGGTTCACGTAGAGGATCGCGTTGAAGACGTCGCGTATATCGACCTTGGCCGGCTGCCCGGTTGGTCTGCGGTCGAGCCGGGCTTTTCTCCAGGCCGTCAGCGTCGGCTCGATCAGAACCCATCGGGCGTCGGACAGGTCGCTGGGGTACGGCTTGCGCTCGCTCGCGGCGTAGCGTGGTCACGAGTGAGCCGGAGGGCTCGGTTCCGCCGTTCATCAGGCGATTCCGTGGCATCTTCAAACCAGACGGACTTCTGGGTGCGGAAGTGAACGAGGCGGACGGCCGACCCTCCGCCCCGGAGAGGGTCATTCGCCACCTACGGGATGAAAGCCCTCAGAGCAGGGCAGGGATGAGAGCCGCGTATAGGATCAGATCTGCATAAACGCCCTCTCAGGAGGCGTTCGAGTCGTTCTTCGCGGAGCGCCTGGCCCCCGTCACCGACAAGGCGGGCCTCTCAGGCACCCCCCACACCACCTTCGGTCCTCTTCACCGCCGCTTCATCGCACCCGAGATCAACGGCGCGGCGTAGCCCGCCAGGCTCCACCAAGTCATGGCAGCGAGCATCGGCCCGACGGCTCGTGCTGCACGGGACCCGCACGGCCCGATCCTGCGGATCGGGAGGCGGCGTTGCAAAGGGCCATGGAATCCATGGGCTTCTTTTCTCTCGGCCCTGACGGCTCACTCATCGAGCGCGACGGCCCTCTAGAGATCCTCAACGGCTGAGGTTACGGCGGTTGGAAGTCGAGGCCGGTCTTGGCGATGAGGCCCTCGATGAGGCCGGGCCGGTACTGCATGCGTTTGAGCCGGGTCTTCACCAGCGCGGTGAGCTGGTCAAGGCTGTGTTTGGTGAGGTTGGCCAGCGATCTCTTCAGGTGTGACCGCACACCTTCGACCGGGTTGAACTCAGGAGCGTAGGGCGGTAGTTGGTAGACGGTCAGCCATAATCGGGCGGCTATCAGCTCCCGCACGGTGCGGCTGACGTGCGTGTTCAGATTGTCCCAGACCAGGACGATCGGGCCGCCGAGCTGCTGGTGTGCGGCGTCCAGCAGGCGGGCGTAGTCAGCCTCGTTGAAGCCCTTGCGCCGACCTTTGGCGGGGCCGCGGTCGAGGTGGATGCGGTAGATCAGCCGGGACCGGTGGCCGGACTTGGTGCAGATCAGCGCAGCCGTGGAGACACGCTTGGTGCCCGCGGCGGTGACCCGAACGACGGGCGTATGGCCACGGCGACCCCAGGTGCGGCCTTTGGGCGGCCTCAGCCCCTGGCCGGCTTCGTCCTCGAAGCAGAGCCAGCGCCCAGGTCCGCCGCCGTCTTTTTATGACGGGCCACTGCTCGTCCTTCCAGGCGGCGATCTTCTCCTCGTCCCGCTCGGTCGCCTTACGGGAGGGGACCTGCACGCTCCAGCCGATGCGGTGCAGCAGCAGATCCATCCCGGCCAGGGTGTACCCCACCCCGAACCGACGTCGCACGACCTCCGCGATCCTCGCCAGAGTCCAGCACTGGTCGCTCCAGCCGGCAGCGGCCGGGCCGGCATCCAACACCGCTTCCAGCACATGCAGTTGATTCGCCTCGAGCTTGCAGCGGGCACCGCCGGGCCCCTTGGAGATCAGAGCCTGCCGACCACCCGCAGCCAACGCACGCCGCCAGCGATTCGCCGACATCCGAGTCACCCTGAACCGCCGGGCCACCTCCCGGTCACTGGCCCCGGCCTCGAACAGATCCGCGGCCGCCAACCGGACCCGCTCACGCCGAACCCGCTCCTCAGCGGTCAGCCCTCCGCCATCGGATACCTCATCCCTCCGGCATAGCGCAGCCCACGACAACCGTCACGACCTCACGTAACCCGAACCCTTAAAGATCTCTAGCTCGAGACTTCTTCGCCCCGAAGCAACTTCCGGATCATCCGGATCTGTGAACGCCGGGGCGTCCCCATCCTCGCCGACCGCGCCCACATGGGTGCCGCCCCGTGGGTGACGACACTTCTCAGACGCCCGCCGGGCCGTGACCTCACCCCGACCCAACGAACCGTCGACCGGACGCTTTCCACGGCACGGGCACCAGTCGAGCGCGGCGTCACACGACGGAAGTCCTGGCGGATCTTCCGCTGTTTCAGGTGCAGTCCGAATCGATGTCGTTAATCTCCGCGGCCGTGCTCACTCTGGAGCGGCAGCGCTGAGAGAGCTCACTCGGATCCGGGGCTGACGCTCCGCGTATACGCACATCTCATGCCCTCCAGCCACGAGCGGACCCGTAAAGCCGTGGCCGCTGTCTTCGGCGCCACCAAAACGGTGCGACGTGACGGCTGAGGGCTCGTACGCTCCGAACCAGAGAGGGGCGGGAGAGCCATGGCGGACGAGTACTTCTTGCTGGTGTGCGACGACGTGCCCCACGACGTGGTGCTCACCGACCCCGGCGTCCGCGTGATGGACGTCGTCCAGGTCGTGCGTCGGCTGACGGGGCTGAGCCTCTGGCGCAGCAAGATTCTGGCGACGCGCGTTCCCGCCGTCGTTCTCACCTGCGTGCCGGAGGAGGACGCGGCGGCAGCCGTCTCAGTCCTCCACGATGCGGGAGCCCAAGCGGAGACGAGAGAGCGTCCGGAGCCGTACTGCCCGAAGCGCTGAGGTCCGCAGAGGGCCCACACCGTGAAAATGCCCCCGCCCCGCACCATTCGCACAGGTCGAGGGCATGATCACCGACTCTACTTCTTCTTGCCCTGGTTCTTGACTGCCTCGATCGCGGCTGCGGCCGCGTCCGGGTCGAGGTAGGTGCCGCCGGGGTTGAGGGGCTTGAAGTCTGCGTCGAGTTCGTAGGACAGGGGGATGCCGGTCGGGATGTTGAGGCCCGCGATGTCGGCGTCCGAGATGTCGTCGAGGTGCTTGACCAGGGCGCGGAGGGAGTTGCCGTGGGCGGCGACGAGGACCGTGCGGCCGGCCAGGAGGTCGGGGACGATGCCGTCGTACCAGTACGGCAGCATGCGGGTGACGACGTCCTTCAGGCACTCCGTGCGGGGGCGCAGCTCCGGCGGGATGGTCGCGTAGCGCGCGTCCGTCGCCTGGGAGAACTCCGAGTCGTCCGCGAGCGGGGGCGGCGGGGTGTCGTACGAGCGGCGCCACAGCATGAACTGCTCCTCGCCGAACTCGGCGAGGGTCTGGGCCTTGTCCTTGCCCTGGAGGGCGCCGTAGTGGCGCTCGTTCAGGCGCCAGCTGCGGTGGACCGGGATCCAGTGGCGGTCGGCGGACTCCAGGGCCAGCTGCGCGGTGCGGATGGCGCGTCGCTGGAGGGAGGTGTGCAGCACGTCCGGGAGCAGGCCGGCGTCCTTCAGCAGCTCACCGCCGCGCGTCGCCTCCTTCTCGCCCTTCGGAGTGAGGTTGACGTCCACCCAGCCGGTGAACAGGTTCTTCTCGTTCCACTCGCTCTCGCCGTGGCGGAGGAGGATCAGCTTGTACGGTGCGTCGGCCATGGCTCGAGCGTAATCGACGGCCGAGAACCACCACACGGGTGGCCGACAGGCGGACAGACGGACAGGAGGGAAGGCGGGAAGGCGGGAAGGCGGACAGGCCGGGATCCGTCTCGGCCGTCCCCGTCGCCATCCCCATCCCCGTC
>NZ_JARGEE010000247.1:0-13582 GCF_033794485.1 Streptomyces sp. MB09-02B | reverse complement strand
GGAGCAGCCGGGGCCGGGGCAGCGGCGGCGGGCGCCGGTGCCGGAGCGGCCGGAGCTGCCGCCGGGGCCGGGGCGGCCGCCGGAGCGGCACCCGGGGCGCCGATGACGGCCAGCTTGGCGCCGACCTCGGCCGTCTCGTCCTCGGCGACCGTGATCTCCAGCAGCACACCGGAGGTGGGCGCCGGGATCTCGGTGTCGACCTTGTCCGTGGAGACCTCGAGCAGCGGCTCGTCGGCCTCGACGGAGTCGCCGACCTCCTTCAGCCAGCGGGTGACGGTGCCCTCGGTGACGGACTCGCCGAGGCGGCCACCGGCGGCGGCGGGCGCGCCCGTGCCGTCGTCGATCAGGGCCAGCTCGGCGCCGACCTCGACCGTCTCGTCCTCGGCGACCTTGATGGAGGCCAGGACGCCCGCGACGGGGGAGGGGATCTCGGTGTCGACCTTGTCGGTCGAGACCTCGAGCAGCGGCTCGTCGGCCTCTACGCGCTCACCCTCGGCCTTCAGCCAGCGGGTGACAGTGCCCTCGGTGACGCTCTCGCCGAGCGCCGGAAGGGTTACGGAAACCGCCATGGTTTCTGTTGCTCCTTAACGATTGCGGAAGTCTGGATCGTCGCTTCGTCGACCGAGGGGGTCAGTCGTGCGAGTGCAGCGGCTTGCCCGCGAGGGCCAGGTGGGCCTCGCCGAGCGCCTCGCTCTGCGTCGGGTGGGCGTGGATCAGCTGGGCGACCTCGGCGGGGAGGGCTTCCCAGTTGTAGATCAGCTGGGCCTCGCCCACCTGCTCGCCCATGCGGTCGCCGACCATGTGGACGCCGACCACGGCACCGTCCTTGACCTGGACGAGCTTGATCTCGCCCGAGGTGTTGAGGATCTTGCTCTTGCCGTTGCCCGCGAGGTTGTACTTCAGAGCGACGACCTTGTCCGCGCCGTAGATCTCCTTGGCCTTGGCCTCGGTGATGCCCACGGAGGCGACCTCGGGGTGGCAGTACGTCACCCGGGGGACACCGTCGTAGTCGATCGGAACGGTCTTCAGGCCGGCCAGACGCTCCGCCACCAGGATGCCCTCGGCGAAGCCGACGTGCGCGAGCTGGAGCGTCGGGACCAGGTCACCGACGGCGGAGACGGTCGGGACGTTGGTGCGCATGTACTCGTCGACCAGGACGTAGCCGCGGTCCATCGCGACGCCCTGCTCCTCGTAGCCGAGACCGGCGGAGACGGGGCCACGGCCGACGGCCACCAGCAGCAGCTCGGCCTCGAACTCCTTGCCGTCGGCGAGGGTGACCTTGACACCGTCCTGGGTGTACTCGGCCTTCGAGAAGAAGGTGCCCAGGTTGAACTTGATGCCGCGCTTGCGGAACGCGCGCTCGAGAAGCTTGGAGGAGTTCTCGTCCTCGAGGGGCGCCAGGTGCTTCAGGCCCTCGATGATCGTGATGTCCGTACCGAAGGACTTCCAGGCGGAGGCGAACTCGACGCCGATGACACCGCCGCCGAGGACGATCGCCGACTTCGGGACCCGGTCCAGGACGAGGGCGTGGTCCGAGGAGATGATGCGGTTGCCGTCGATCTCCAGGCCCGGCAGCGACTTCGGCACGGAGCCGGTCGCCAGCAGGACGTGACGGCCCTGGACGCGCTGGCCGTTCACATCGACGGAGGTCGGGGAGGACAGACGGCCCTCACCCTCGATGTAGGTGACCTTGCGGGAGGCGACGAGACCCTGCAGACCCTTGTAGAGGCCGGAGATCACGCCGTCCTTGTACTTGTGCACCCCGGCGATGTCGATGCCCTCGAAGGTGGCCTTCACACCGAACTGCTCGCTCTCGCGGGCCTGGTCGGCGATCTCGCCCGCGTGGAGCAGGGCCTTCGTGGGAATGCATCCCCGGTGCAGGCAGGTGCCGCCGACCTTGTCCTTCTCGATCAGGGCGACGTCCAGGCCCAGCTGAGCCCCGCGCAGGGCCGCGGCGTAACCACCGCTACCACCGCCGAGGATCACTAGGTCGAAAACGGTGCTGGCGTCGTTCGCCACGTCACGTCCTCCATGCATGTGCGCCGTACGCCGGTCGTCCGAGACCCGCGCGGCGGCTGGTGTCCGGCCGCTCTTCTTCGGCCCTGTGGTGGGGGCCCTGTCCTGCCGAGCCCCATCTTCGCACTTGTCGCGGGCGAACGAGACGCCGGGCCGGGGTGTGAGACACCACACGCTCACTTGAGAAGGAGGGAGTGGGCAGCGCGCCCTTCAGGGGCGCGGGGAACCGCGCGACCAGCCCCCACGCCCCCGCACTCGCCGTACTGGCGACCGGACCGAGCTGCTAGGCGGACATCACCCCAGGTCGCCGGAGGCCGCCCGCTCGGCCAGCCGCACCAGCGTCCGCACCGCCGTCCCGGTCCCGCCCTTCGGCGTGTACCCGAAGGGCCCGCCCTCGTTGAACGCCGGCCCCGCGATGTCCAGGTGCGCCCAGGTGATCCCCTCGCCCACGAACTCCTTCAGGAACAGACCGGCGACCAGGCCACCGCCGTACCGCTCGCCCATGTTCGCGATGTCGGCGGTCGGCGAGTCCATGCCCTTGCGCAGGTGGTCCGGCAGCGGCATCGGCCACGCGGGTTCACCGGACTCCTCGGCGGCCTCGTGGACCGCGGAGCGGAACGCGTCGTCGTTGGCCATGATCCCGAACGTCCGGTTGCCCAGCGCCAGCATCATCGCGCCGGTCAGCGTCGCCACGTCGACGATCGCGTCCGGCTTGTCCTCGGACGCCTTGGCGAGCGCGTCGGCCAGCACCAGCCGGCCCTCGGCGTCGGTGTTGAGCACCTCCACCGTCTTGCCGCTGTACATGCGCAACACGTCACCCGGGCGGGTGGCGGAGCCGGACGGCATGTTCTCGGCGAGGGCGAGCCAGCCCGTGACGTTGACCTCCAGCTTGAGCCGGGCGGCGGCGACGACCGCGGCGAACACGGCGGCGGCACCGCTCATGTCGCACTTCATCGTCTCGTTGTGCCCGGCCGGCTTGAGCGAGATGCCGCCCGAGTCGTAGGTGATGCCCTTGCCGACGAACGCCAGGTGCTTCTTCGCCTTGGAGCTGGTGTACGACAGCTGCACCAGCCGGGGCGTGGCGGCGGAGCCCGCGCCGACGCCGAGGATGCCGCCGTAGCCGCCCTTGGCCAGCGCCTTCTCGTCGAGGACGGTCACCTTGATGCCGTGCTCCTTGGCCGCGGTCTGCGCGACGGCGGCGAAGGCCTCCGGGTCGAGGTCGTTCGGCGGGGTGTTGATGAGGTCGCGGGCGCGGTTCAGCTCCTCGGTCACCGCGATCGCGCGCTCGACGGCCGCCTTGTGGGCCTTGTCGCGGGGCTTGGCGCCGAGCAGGACGACATCGGCGAGCGGCCCCTTGCCGTTCTTCGCCTCGGCGGCGTTGCCCGAAGACGCCTGCCCCTTGTAGGCGTCGAAGGAGTACGCGCCGAGCAGCGCGCCCTCGGCGACGGCGCCCACGGCGTCGGCGTCGACGACGGGCAGCGCGAACGCGGCCTTCTTCGTGCCGGACAGGGCGCGGGCCGCGGCACCGGCCGCGCGGCGCAGCGTCTCCGCGTCGAACGTGCCGTCCTTCTCGGGCACCGCGCCCAGGCCCACCGCCACCACGAGCGGCGCCTTGAAGCCGGACGGCGCGGGCAGCTTGGTCACCTCGCCCTCGGCGCCCGCGGCGCCGAGGGTCTGCAGGAGGCCGGCCAGCTTGCCGTCGTACGCCTTGTCCACGGCCTCGGCACCCGGCGCTACGACCAGGTCCCCGGACCGGGATGCGGGGCCCTTCGCGACACCGACCACGAGCGCGTCGACCCGGAGGCCCGACGCGGCGGCGGTGCTGAGAGTGAGAGCAGTCACGGTGGTGAAATCTCGCTTCCGATTGAGTTTCGGTGGCCGAACGGATGGGTCGACGTGCCGATGACGAGCCTAGGCCCTTGTTCGGCCCATCGGACCTGGGGTGTCGGCCGGTTGCGCCGCGCCGTCCGCATGGCGTCCGCTGCGAACCAGCCTCCCCGACTTTGCGTTCCCGACGTGCAGGGTGATCCCCATGGCTGAGGCATAGGGGGAACCCTTGTCGCCGCTCCGGGGCCGCGCGTCCCTCGTCCTCGCGCGTGGGGCCGACGATCTCCGCGCGTAGCGCCGACCATCGATTTCGATCACTCCTGCGGACGTTCACCCCTATGTGGCTTCATGGTCATTTTCGTGCCCTGATGGGGTCTGACCTGGGTGAGACTCGTCCCGCCGGTGAGTGATCAACTCATCTCATCGGTCTGCATCGTTTCCACAGCTTCCCCTCGGTGCGGCCGTTCAGTCCGGCCCCGGGGGAACTTCTTGGGGGAAGGGCGAACATGGCGCACAGCGTGGCCGGATGGAGAGGTACCGCCGCCGTCGTGGCGACGACGAGTCTGCTGGTGACCGGTCTGGGCATACCGGGAGCGTCGGCCGCCGTCGCACCGCGCGTCGACCTGCGGGTGCTGGTGGTGGACAACGGCGACAGCCCCGTCCAGGCCGTCACCGCGGAGCTGAAGAGCACCGGCGTCCCGTACACCCGCGTGAACCTGGACGACGCGAACCGCCCGACCATCGACGCGGCCTTCCTGAGCGACACGGTCGGCGGCACCCCGCGCGCCCGGTACCAGGGCGTGGTCGTGCCCAACGAGGCCCCGTTCGGCCCGGGTTCGGCCGAGCAGACCGCGCTGGAGACGTACGAGCGGACGTTCGGGATCCCGCAGGTCGACGCCTACACCTGGGCCCACCCCGGGGTCGGGCTCGACTACACCAGCGAGGGCGGCTGGGCCGGCTCCCTCGACGGCCGCGAGGCCACGGTGACCGACGCCGGCCGGGCGGGCCGCTTCGGCTACCTCGACGGACAGTTCACCTTCGAGGACAACTCCCCTTCCACACAGGAGAGTTACGGCTTCGTCGCACGGCCCCGCGCCGGCTACACCAGCTACGTCGACCTCCCGGTGCCCGGGGGCGGCGGCCGGGGCAGCCTGGTCGGGGAGTACGCCCACGACGGGCGCCGTGAACTGGTCGTCACGTTCGCCTACAACCAGCACCAGCGGCAGTTCCGGGTACTGGCCCGGGGCATCGTCGAGTGGCTGACGGACGGAGTGCACCTCGGCCGGAGCCGGAACTACTTCGGCGTCCACATCGACGACGTCTTCGCGCCCGACAGCCGCTGGGACACCGAGAACAACTGCACGCCCGGCAGCTTCAACTGCGGCGACGGGGAGGGCACGCCGGCCGAGCCCATCCGGATGACCGCCGCCGACGCGGAGTACGCCAGGCAGTGGCAGCAGTCCAGCGGCTTCACCCTCGACATGGTCTACAACGGCGGCAGCGGCGAGGAGTGGAAGGAGGCGAACGGCGGCACGGACCCCCTCGCCGACCGGCTGGTCGCCGACCGGAACGCGTACCGCTGGATCAACCACACCTACACCCACCAGTACCTCGGCTGCCTCCAGGACACCTCGACCGTCCCGTGGAGCTGCGCGAAGAACGCGGACGGCAGCACCCGCTACCTGAGCCGCGCCGACATCGCCGCGCAGATCCGCGACAACCACGCCTGGGCGGTCGCGCGCGGACTGCCCGTGCGGCGCGACGAACTGGTGACGGGCGAGCACTCGGGCCTGAGGACACTGCCGCAGCAGCCGGACGACAACCCGAACCTCGCGGGCGCCCTCGCCGACAACGCTGTCAGGTGGATCGCCTCCGACAACTCCCGTGAACCGGCCCAGCGTCCGGTCGGCGCCGCGCTGACCGTGCCGCGCCACCCGATGAACGTCTACTACAACGTCGGTACGGCCGCGGAGATGGTCGACGAGTACAACTGGATCTACACCTCGGCCGCCGACGGCGGCAGCGGCGTCTGCGAGAACAACGCGACCTCCACCTGCCTGGCCGCCCCACTGGACCCGGCCACCGGGTACACGTCGCAGATCGTCCCGCAGGAGGTCCGCACGGCCCTGCTGCACGCCGTCGGCAACGACCCGCGACCGCACTACGCCCACCAGTCCAACCTGGCCGAGGAGCGGCTGCTCTACCCGGTCCTGGACCAAGTGCTCGCCGAATACCGGGCGCTCTTCGCCTCCGACACCCCGCTGGAGAACCCCCGGCACGGCGCGGTCGGCACCGAGCTGAAGCGCCGGGCCGCCTGGCAGACCGCGATCGCGAACGGCACGGTCACGGCGTACCGCATCGGCACGACGGTGACGGTGAAGGCGCCGTCGGGGGTCGAGATCCCGGTGACGGCACCAAAGGGGACCGCCACGCAACTCCCGCTCGGGACGACCACGTTCGGCACGCCGTACGCGGGCGCCCGCTCGGCCTGGACCACGCCGGCGGCACTCCAGTCAGCCGTGAAGCTCAAGTTGCCGTAGAGGGCCCCGAAAGGGGCGCGGGGCCGTATCCGACATGCGGCTCCGCAGCGGGGCGCGATCAACCCCCACCGACCCGCGGTCGGCGTCCGGGCCCGCAGTTCCCGCACATCATCCGCGTAACAGCAACAGGGGGAGCGGCGCAGCCATGCGCACCGGCAGTCACGTCACCATGCTCACCGAAGGCACCTATCCGCATGTCCACGGCGGCGTCAGCACCTGGTGCGACCAGCTCGTCAAGGGCATGCCCGACGTCGCGTTCCACCTCGTGTCGCTCACCGGAACCGGCCGCGAACCCGTGACCTGGGATCTGCCGCCGAACGTGTACCGGCACACCTCCGTACCGACCTGGGGCCCACGCCCCGGCCGCGCCCGCGCCCCGTACGGCGCGGCCCGCCGCCGCTTCACCGACTCCTACGAGCGGCTGCTGCTCTCCGTCCTCGACCCCGACGCACCCCGCGGCTTCGAGCAGGCCCTGTACGAGCTGGCCGAACTCGCCCGCGACGGACGCCTGTCGGCGGCCCTGCGCACCGAGTCCGCGCTCCGCTCGCTGATGTGGATCTGGACGATGCCCCACCTCCCGACGGCCGCTGCGCACCCCACGGTCCACGACGCGCTCACCGCGACCGACCTGCTGGAGCACTCCCTGCGGCCGCTCGGCGCCCGGATCCCCGAGGACTGTGTGGCCCACGCGGTCAGCGGCGGCCTCGCCACCCTGCCCGCGCTCGCCGCCCGCGAGCTGGACGGCGTACCGTTCCTCCTCACCGAGCACGGCATCTATCTGCGCGAGCGGTACCTCGGCCACCGCACCGCCGACCAGCGCTGGCCCGTGAAGGCCTTCATGCTCGGCTTCCACCGCGAGCTGACCAGGCTCGGCTATCGCGCCGCCGACCTCATCACCCCCTGCAACCGGTACAACCGCCGCTGGGAGGAGCGCGGCGGCGCCGACGCCGACCGGATCCGCACGGTCTACAACGGCGTCGACCCGGCCGCCTTCCCGCACGCCGGCCCCGAACCCGAGGTGCCCACCCTCACCTGGTGCGGACGCGTCGACCCCATCAAGGACCTGGAGACACTGCTGCACGCCTACGCCCTGGTCCGCGCCGAACTCCCCCGGACCAGGCTGCGGCTGTTCGGGCCCGTGCCGCCCGGCGGCGAGGAGTACCGCACCGAGCTGGAGAAACTCGCCGCCGAACTGGGCGTCACCGACGGCCTCACCTTCGAGGGCCGCATCAGCGAGGTGCGGCGGGCCTACGCCGCCGGGCACGTCGTGATGCTGTCCTCGATCTCGGAGGGCTTCCCGTACTCCCTCATCGAGGCCATGTCCTGCGGCCGTACGACCGTGTCGACCGATGTCGGAGGGGTCCGCGAGGCGGTCGGCGACACCGGGATCGTGGTGCCGCCCCGCGAGCCGGAGACCATGGCCGACGCCGTGCTCGCCCTCCTGCGCGACGACGAACGCCGCCGCCGGCTAGGGGAGTCGGCACGGCGGCGGGTGATCGACCGGTTCACCCTGCGCCGGTCCGTGGACGCCTTCCGCCTGATCTACCGGGAACTCGCGGGCCGGGACGACATCGCCTACGAGCCCGCGCCGGCCACGGTCGCCGACTGGACCGCCGAACTGCGCGACCCCTGGTACCGGACCGCCACGACGGACGGAACCGACCGATGAGCGGCCACCCGACCCCGCCCCCGGGCGCACGGCCGGCGCGGGCGGGGGACGGCGGGGATCCGGGCCGAGCCCGACCCCATCGACCGGCTGGCCGAGCGGCACCGGGAGTTCATCGCCGCCGCCGTCCACCCGGACGAGATCGCCGCCCTGCTGGAGTCCGACGGAATCTCGGACGACCGGACCCGCGCACGCTACGGCTGCCGCAACTCCTTCGCCCTCGCCGAGGAGTTGTACGAACGCGTCGAGCGCGCCCACCCCGAACCGGCCGGACCCGCGCCCGACCCCTGGCGCATCGGCCTGCTCGGCTGCCTCCTGCGAGGCGTCGTCTTCGCCCTGCCCGGCCTCGCCTACGTCCTCGGCGCGCCCCTTCTGGCCGGCCCGCGCGACGGCTCCGGCCTGCCGGCCGGTACGGTCCCGCTGCTGGCCGGCGCCCTGTGCGGCTGGATGTGGAACCAGGGACTCGCCCACCGGGCCTACTCCTGGCTCGCGTTGGGCGACCGCGACGCCTGCCGCCGCTCCCTGGCCCGCGGGGCCCCGGTGGGCGCCCTGCTCTGCACGACGGTCGCCTGCCTGGCGGCCGACGGCACCGACCCGGGCGCGGTGGCCTTCGCCACCGGCGAGGCCTGCTACCTGGGCGCCGCGACCGTCCTGCTCGTCCTCGGCCGAGAACGGGCCCTGCTGCACTGTCTGACGCCCATGACCGCGGGAGCGCTGTTCGCCCTGGTCCGGCCGGTGCCCGACTGGGCCGGGCTCACCCTGCTCACCGCCTCCCTGGTGGCGGTCGCGCTCCTCGCCGTCCACGAGGTGGCCCCCGCCCTGCGGGAGCCGGGCGCCCGAGAGCGCCGGCCCGGACTCGTCACCGTCCTCGGCGTGCCCGGCGGGGACCCCAGGCCGGGCCCGGCCGCGCCCCGGCTCTCCGCCTCCCTCCCGTACGCCGTCTTCGGCCTCGGCACCGGTGTGCTCGTGCTCCACGCGACACTCGGGGAGGTCATCGCCCACGGCGGCGGCACGGCCGCCGCACCCGCCGCCGTGGCCCTCACCCTCAGCATGGGCCCCGCCGAATGGCTCCTGTACCGCTTCCGCAGCGGAGGCCTCGCCGGACTGCGCTCCACCAGCACACCGGGCGCCTTCTGGCGGGCCGCCTCCGTGACCCTGGTCCAGTGCCTGGCCGGCTACCTCGCCACCCTGCTGGTCCTGGCCCACGCCACCGCCGCCCTCTGGCCGCGGGCCCCGGAGCTCGACGGCGTCCACCTCGCCGGCCTGCTCCTGCTGGGCGCGGTGCTCTGGACCGGCCTGCTGCTCCAGTCCTTCGGCGCGGTCCCGGGCGCCGCCACCGTCTGCTGCGCCGCGGCCGCCGCCCAGACCCTGGCCCTGGCCGCCCCTCCGGGCGACCAGCACGGGATCGGCCTGCTCGTGCACGGCGTCGCCGCCGCCCTCCAGGCGGGCCTGGTCTGCGGCCTGTTGGGAAGGGCGACGGCGCACCGATGACCGCACACGGAACAGCGCGCCCGGAGACGGCCCGGGCCACCGAACCCTCCCCGTCGTCCCTCCTGGTCCCCTACTACGAGCACCCCTTCGACCGCCCCGCCGAATGGGACGCCCTCGTCGAGGCCGCGCCCCGCCTCTACGGCGTCGTCCTCAACCCGGCGAACGGGCCGGGCGACGCCCCCGACCCGGCGTTCCTCCGGGTCGCGGGCCGGCTGCGGGCGGCCGGCGTACGGCTCCTCGGGTACGCCGACACCGGCTACGGCCGCAGACCCGTCACCGAGGTCGTACGGGAGCTGACCCGCTACCACGCCTGGTACGGCACCGACGGGACGTTCCTCGACCAAGTGGCCGCGGAACTGGGCGAGTTCGACCACTACCGGCGGCTCGCCGCGGCCGTCTGGGGCACCGGCCCCGCCGTGCTCGCCCTCAACCCCGGCGTCCCGCCGCACCCCGCGTACGCCCGGATCGCCGACCTCGTCGTCACCTTCGAGGGCAGCTGGGAGACGTACCGGGACCAGCCGCCCGAGCCCTGGCCCGGCGGCAGCGGCGGCCTCGGGGCACGGGTGTGCCATCTGGTGCACGGGGTGCCGCCGGGCACCGACGTGGCGGCGGTCGCCCGCGCCCGGGGGGCCTCCGTGCACTGCGCGGTGCCCGGCGTGGGGGATCATCCCTGGGGTACGTTGCCGCACGCCTTGGAGCCCCGACGATGAGCCGCGCCCTCGCCCGCAGCGCCCTGCTGCCCCTCCTCCTGCTGACGGCCGGGTGCACGGGCGCCCCCGACGACGAGCCGGGCACCGGACGCGGGACGGCCGAGGCCGCCCGCTGGCGACCGGAGCCGGGCACCGCGTGGCAGTGGCAGCTCAGCGGACGCCTGGACACCTCCGTCGACGTCCCCGTGTACGACATCGACGGCTTCGACCAGTCGGCCGACACGGTCTCCGACCTGCACGACGACGGCCGCAAGGTCATCTGCTACCTCTCCACCGGCGCCTGGGAGGACTGGCGCCCGGACGCCGGCGACTTCCCGAAGGCGGTGATAGGCAAGAGCAACGGCTGGGAGGGTGAGTACTGGCTCGACGTCCGCGCGACCGACGTCCTCGAACCCCTGATGGCCGCCCGTATCGACATGTGCGCGGAAAAGGGCTTCGACGCGGTCGAGCCCGACAACATGGACGGCTACCGCAACAAGACAGGCTTCCCCCTCACTGCCGCCGACCAGCTCCGCTACAACCGCCTCGTCGCCCGCCTCGCCCACGAACGGGGCCTGGCCGTCGGCTTGAAGAACGACCTCGACCAGATACCCGAACTCGTCGACGACTTCGACTTCGCGGTGAACGAACAGTGCGCCCAGTTCGAGGAGTGCGAGGACCTCACGCCGTTCATCGAGGCCGGCAAGGCCGTCTTCCACGTCGAGTACGAGATGGAGACGGGCGACTTCTGCCCCGAGGCCCGCCGTCTGGAGCTGAGCTCGCTGCTGAAGAAGTGGGAGCTGGGTGTGTGGCGCGAGGCCTGCTGACCCCTCCGGGGAGCGGGCTGCTCAGCCCAGGGTGAAGACCACCAGCGCCGCCGTCGCCGCCGTCTCCGCGAGACCGCCGAACACATCGCCGGTGACGCCCCCGAACCGCCGCAGGCAGTGGCGCAGGAGCAGCTCGGCGGCCCCACAGGCGAGGACCACCGCGAGGACCGTACGCCCGATGTCGTACGGCCCGGACAACGCCCCCGCGCCCGCCGCCGCGCACCCGGTCAGGGCGGCCGCCAGCAGCGCGCCGCGCACCGGCACGACCCCGGCCACCGCCGCCCCCAGTCCCTCCGGCCGGGCGGCGGGCACGCCCACCCGCGCGGCCAGGGTCAGGGCCAGCCGGGCGCTGGTCGCGCCGACCACCGCCGCGAGCGTGCCCAGCGCCCAGGACTCGCCGTACGCCTCGGTGAGCGCGGCGACCTGGGCCAGCAGGACGAGGACGAGGGTGACGACCCCGAACGGCCCGATGTCCGACTGCTTCATGATCCGCAGGGCATCCTCGGCGGGCCTGCCGCTGCCGAGGCCGTCGGCGGTGTCGGCGAGCCCGTCCAGGTGGAGGCCCCGGGTGAGGGAGGCCGGTACGGCGACGGAGGCCACGGCGGCGAGCAGCGGCCCGGCACCCAGGAGCAGCAGGAGACCGCCGAGCAGGGCCGCGCCCAGGCCGACGACCAGCCCGGCGACGGGCGCGCACAGCATCCCGACGCGCGCCGCCGCACGGTCCCAGCGGCGCACGGTCACCGGCAGCACGGTCAGGGTGCCGAAGGCGAAACGCAGGCCGTCGGCGAGCGTCGGACGGGACGCGACAGGGGGCTCGGGGGTCGTGGACACCGGCGCAGGCTACCCGGCGCGGGGGAGCGGCTCGGCGGCGCCCGGGGGCAGTACTGGATAAAGTTCGCATATGGGTCACTGGTGGGAGCAGAACATCATCGAGCCGGGCAAACTGCCGCTGCTGCTCGCACTCGCCGCGTTCGTCCTGACGTTCCTGATCACCCGCGTCGTCACCCGTCTCATCCGCGCGGGCAAGGGACCGTTCCGCAACATCAGCGGCAGCGGCGGCGTCCACATCCACCACGTCGTCCCCGGTGTCGTACTCACCGTCGCCGGGGGCTTCGGCGCGGTGGCCAGTGACGGGCACGGCTTCGGCGCGCTGATCTCCGCCGTGCTGTTCGGCATGGGCGCGGGTCTGGTGCTGGACGAGTTCGCGCTGATCCTGCACCTCGACGACGTGTACTGGAGCGAAGCCGGCCGCAAGAGCGTCGAGATGGTCGTGCTGACGGCCGCCCTGGTGGGACTGATGCTGGTCGGCTTCCTGCCCTTCGGCGTCAACGACCTCGACGAGGAGGAACTCCAGGACCGGGGAGCCGTCATGCTCACCATGGGGACCAACTTCCTCATCGCCCTGGTCGCCCTCGCCAAGGGCAAGGCCCGCACCGCGATCTTCGGCGTGATCATCCCGTTCGTCGCCGTCGTCGGCGCCATCCGGCTGGCCCGCCCCACCTCCGCCTGGGCCCGCCGCTTCTACCGCCGCAGACCGCGCGCCCGCGCCCGGGCCTGGAAGCGTTCCTACCGCCACGACCGCCGCTGGGCGGGCCCCGGCCGCCGCCTTCAGGACTGGATCGGCGGCGCCCCGGACGCGACCCCCGAGCGCCGCTGACGGACGGCCGTCGCCGCGCACACCACCAGCACCGCCGCGATGGCCGCCAGATGCTCCTTGCCCGCGAGGTTCTCCTTCACCAGCACCTCGACGACCATCGCCACGACCACCGCGCCCGCCGTGACGTACGCCCGGTACCGCCACCCCACGTACACGGCGAGCCCGACCACGGCCGCCGACGGTCCGGTGTCCACGACCCGCGCGTCCGACGCGGGCAGCCCCAGGAGGGGGACGTCCGGGCCGAGTGCGACGCCCAGGCGTGCGTAGAGCGTGCCGGCCAGCGTGGCCAGGTACGCGACGGTGAGGGTCCGCCGCCGGCCGAGGCAGATCTCCGCGATCCCGAACACGATCAGGATCTGCGTCAGCGCGCCCCACACCGGCAGGTCCAGCGCCGGGACGAAGAGGGAGAGCGGTGTCCGCGCCAACGCCGTCCAGAGCGGGTCCTCCGCCCGTACGGCCCCGGCGCCCTCCACGAACCGGTAGCCCCAGGGCTGCTGGTGCACGAGGTGGACGACGGCCGCGAGACAGACGGCGGCGACGGTCAGCGGCACCGCCCGCAGCCGTCGGCGGAGGAGGGGCGGGCACACGGTGGCGTACAGGGGCCCCCACTCGGCGCGGGCCCATCGTGCGGCCCTGCCGGTGTGCGTCTGGTTCATCCTCACGCCGTGCTCCGTGCGACTGCAGTGCCGGCGGTGCGGCCACCGCCATGTGCGAAGACGGAGTGGGGGACGGTGAAGTTGAGTGCCGCCTGGGTGATCCCGATCTCTCCGGGTTTCTGGGGTTCGTTCGCACGAGAGCTCGGGGGGTCGGTGCGTCGGCGGGTGCGGGGAACTGCGCGAGAAGCCCCCCACCCGCAACCGACAAAGAAC
>NZ_JARGEE010000246.1:0-13653 GCF_033794485.1 Streptomyces sp. MB09-02B | reverse complement strand
CCCTGTGACCCCCGAGCCCCCGGCATCGCCCGCCTCACCCTCCGCGCCGTACTCACCGCCCACGGCCTCGCCGAACTCACCGACCGTGCTGAGCTGTTGACGTCCGAGCTGGCGACCAACTCGGTACGGCACACCAAGGGGCCCGCGTACGTCCGCCTGCACTGGCTGGACCCCGTCCTCCGGGTGAGCGTGTGGGACATGGGCCCCGACCTGCCGCCGCTGCCACCGCCCCCGGCCGTACCGGCGTACGCGGACGGAGGGCGGGGCCTGCTGATCCTCGACCTGCTCGCCGACCGCTGGGGCGGATGCGGCACAGGTGAGGGGCCGTACGGGCCCGCGGGCAAGACGATCTGGTTCGAGCTGGCCCTTCCGCCGCAGACGCAGCCGCCGCCCGCACTCGCGGCCTGAGCCGGAAGGCCACCGAAGCCGCAGGCCACCGCCCCCGTGGCTTGATCGCTAGGCCGAAACACCCCTGGCCGGTTCCCTGCCCGTGAGTAGAGTTTCCTGTACGTCCCATGGAGACGCTGGGGCGCACGGTGAGGGCAGGGAGTCCAGCGGTGAGTCGGCGGGAGCTACCGGAGTACGACAAGACCGAGAAGCCGCTGATACGGCACCTGGTCGACCTCGGATGGGAGCACCTGGAAGGCGCGCCGCCCGGTCAACCGGTCACCTCGCCGGGCCCGTCCGGGCGCGACACCTTCACCGACGTCGTCTATGCGAACCGTTTCCGGGACGCGGTGTCGCGGATCAACCCGGGGCCGAACGGCGGGACCTGGCTGACAGAAGCCCAGCTCGACCACCTCCTCGCCCTCGTACTCGGCACCGCCCCCGGGCAGGGCCCCACCGATCGCGGCGTGGGCGGCAACCTCGCCGTGACCCGGCTGCTGCGCAAGGGCGTCAACGCCCGCATGCTGCCCGGCTGGAAGAAAGGCGACCCGGAACACGTACAACTCGTCGACTGGGACGGGGAGAACGGCGGACGCAACAACCTGCTCGCGGTCAGTCAGTTCCGCGTCGAGCGCAAGGACGCGGGCACCGTCACCCCCGACCTCGTGCTGTTCGTCAACGGACTGCCCTGGGTCGTCATCGAGTGCAAAGCCCCACTCACCTCCGGCGGCAGGGAGGAGAGCAGGGCCGCCCTCGACGAGGCGGTCGGACAGGTCTGCGGCTACGCGAGCCTGGAATCGCCGTCCCCCGTTGCCGAGTTCACCCGCTTCGCGCAGGTGCTGATCGGTACCGACCGCACCTACGCGGAGCTGGGGACGGTCACCTCGACGCCCGAGTACTTCATGCCCTGGCGCACCACCGAGCCCGCGCCCGCCGACGGCTGCGACTCCGACATGGCGGTCCTCGTCGCCGGAGTGTTGCGACCCGACCACCTCCTCACCCTCGTACGGGACTTCACCACCGAAGGCGGGCAGGGCAGCCGTACGCTCAAGGTGATCGGCCGGTACCAGCAGTTCAAGGCCGTGCGACGACTGGCCCGTCGCCTCCAGCAGCGCAGGAGAGCGATCGCGGCGAAGCAGGACGTCGACCAACGCGGCGGAGTCGTCTGGCACACGCAGGGCTCCGGCAAGAGCCTCACCATGGCCTTCCTCGTCCGCCACATCAGGAGTGACAGCGAGCTCAAGCGCCACAAGGTCGTCGTGGTCACCGACCGCATCGACCTGGAGAAGCAGATCCAGGCCTCGCTGGCGGCCGCCGAGGAACCCGTCTACCGGGCCGACGGCGTCGCCAACGCACGGGCGCAGCTGGCCGCACCCGTACCGGACGTCGTCCTGGTCATGCTCCAGAAGGCCCAGCGCGACGACACCGCCTACGACGGCCGGGACGAGAGCCTCCCGGACCAGGGGGCCGACCAGAACGCCGATGCCCACGGGCGGCCCGCGAACACCAGCCCGGACATCGTCGTACTCGTCGACGAGGCGCACCGGGGCCACGCCGGCTGGCTGCACGCCCGGCTGCGCGCCCTGCTGCCCAACGCCGTCCTGGTCGGCTTCACCGGCACGCCCATCATCCGGGGCGCCCGCAAGGAGACCGAAGCGATCTTCGGGCCGCTCGTCGACGCCTACACACTGCGCGAGGCCGAACTCGACCGGTCCGTGGTCCCCGTACGGTACGAGGCGTACGACGCGCCGCTGGAAGTGGTCGAGAAGGCCGCGCTCGACGCCAAGTTCGACGAACAGGTACCCGACGACCCGGAGCGGCGCGAGCGGGTGCTGCGGAAGTTCGCGCGGAAGAAGGAAGTCCTCGAAGCGTCCTCGGTCATCGCCCACAAGGCCGACTTCATGCTGCGGCATTGGGCGGTCAACGCCCTGCCCGACCGCTTCGGCGCCCAGCTGGCGGCCGTGTCCCGCCTCGCGGCCGTCCACTACCGGGACGCGCTGCTCGCCGCCCGGGACCGGCTGCTCGCCCGGCTCGACGCGCTCGACCCGGCGATCGTCCACGACCCGATGGCGGCCCTCGGCGCCGACGACGAACTGCGGGAACTGCTCACCGTACTGCCGCACCGCGACGTCCTCGCCTCGATCGACGCGGCGGTGGTGATCCACGGCGACCCGCGCAGGGACCCCGCCGACTGGCGGCAGTGGACGCTGAAGTCCCGGCAGGACGACTACATCGAGCGCTTCAAGGCGGGGCTCGGGGACCCGCGGGCCGCCGCGACCGACCCCTCCTGGCCCGTCGAGCCCCACGGCCCGTCCGGACAGGCACACGGCGCCACCGGCGTCCCCGTGACGGACGTATGGCAGGTCGAACGACCGGAGGGCGAGGGGAACGCGGCGGACGACGGCGAACCGGAGACGGCGGAGCCCCTCGCCTTCCTCGTCGTCCAGTCGATGCTCCTCACCGGCTTCGACGCCCCCGTCGAACAGGTCCTCTACCTGGACACCGCTCTGGCCGGCGCAGGGCTGCTTCAGGCCGTCGCCCGTACCAACCGGCCCTACCCGGGCAAGCGGTGGGGGACGCTCGTCGACTTCGTCGGCATCGGCGACGAACTGGCCCGCTCCCTGCGCGCCTACGAGGAGCACCACCTGCGGGAGGTCTACGGCTTCGAGAACGTCACCGCCGACCACCTGCGCCGCGACTTCGCGGGGCCGCAGCCCACGGACGACGGTCTGCTGCTCCAGGCGGACGCCACCGCCGACCGGCTCCTCGACGACCTGCACGGCCGCGTCGCCCGCTTCCTGGACGGTCACGGGCTCGCGTCGTACGACGAACACGGCATCCTCTCGCTGGCCGACGAACAGCGCCGCGAGGCACTGCTCGACGCGCTCGAAGACCCGCTCACGCGCGGACAGTTCGACGAACTGGCACGGGACTTCCTCACCGCCCTGGGCGCGGTCCTGCCCCGTCCGTATGCTCTGCGGTACGAGCGGTTCGCCGGCCGGCTGGGCGAGGTGCAGTACCTGGCACGGCAGCGTTACCTGGACGGCCGCGACGAGTTCAGCCCACGCCGGTACGGGGCGAAGGTACGCCGGCTCATCGCCGACCACCTGCGGGTGACGGGTGTCGAGCTGCGGGTCCCGCCCGTCGAACTGAGCGCGCCCGAGTTCATGGAACGCGTCGACGCCAACGCCGACGCCCGCGCCAGGACCAGGTACATGGTCAGCCGCCTGCGGACCCACATCACGGCGCGCATCGGCACGGACCGGGCCCGCTACGAGCTGTTCAGCGCCCGTCTGGAGGAGATCGTCCAGCGGATGCGCCAGGACTTCGAGCAGGCCGCGACCGACCTGGCACGGCTGTACGGCGACATCACGGCGGACACCGAGGAGACGGGCCCGTCTCTCGACCCGCTGACGGAACGCCCGGTCCACCGGGCACTGGTGCGGGCACTGGAGCAGGAGGGCGCTCCCCTTCCGCCCGCCGAGGTCGACCTGTACGAGGCGGCCTGCCTGCTCACGACGGACATCGCGGTCCTCGTGCGGACACCGCATTTCGTGACCCAGGCCGACGCCCAGAGCGAGGCGCGCAAGGTACTGCGCTTCCAGGTGAGCGACCGCCTGCAGATCGACTGGGACGACACCGCGTACACGGCCGCCGCGCTGCTGGAGCTCGCCGTGCAGCGGCGCGAGGACTTCCTCCGTCACGAGGGGCGGCCGCCCGCGTAGCCCCCGGTGCCGGTCGCGTCGGCTGTCGGTGCCGGGTGGTACCAATGCCGGGTGAGCCTCTCCGTGCAGTCCGCCCTCGCGTCGCTCCCCCTGCCGGGGGAGTGGACGTGGCAGGTCGTCGTACGGCAGCGCCGCCGGACACTCGGGATCGAGATCCGTGAGGACGGCGGAGTGCTGTTCGCAGTGCCCCCCGACGCCGATCCGGAGGCGGTCGCGGCGGCCGTACGGTCCCGGCTGCCCCGCATCGCGCACGAGGTCGACCGGCGCATGCGCGGGGGAGGGGAGCCCCACAAGGAACTGGTCAGCGGGGCGAGCTTCGCGTATCTCGGCCGCCGCCACCGGCTGAGGGTCGTGGCCGCCGAGTCGGGCGCACGCGTACGGCTGCACCAGGGGTGGCTGGAACTTCCTCGCCCCGACGCCCCACGCGAGGGCGCGCGACTGATCGTCGACTGGTACACCGCGCGGGGCGTGGACTGGATGACAGCTCGCCTGCGGCCTCTGGCCGCGCGGGCAGGTGTGGCTCCCGGGGACGTCGTGGTACGCGACCTCAAGGAGCGCTGGGGCGCCTGTGACCCGGACGGGAACATCACCGTGCACTGGGCACTGATGCAACTGCCTCCTGCACTGGTGGACCTCGTCCTCGTACATGAGCTGACGCACCTGGCTGTCCCGGCTCACGGGCCGGCGTTCCGACGCAGGATGCGGCTCGCACTCGGAGACCTGGAAGGACTGGAACACCGTTTCGCGCAGCACGAGCCCGATCTGTGGCGCGGGGCTGTGTGAGTCCTACTCGACGACCTCGGTGTCGTAGAAGCACAGATGCCCCTTGATCTCGGCGACCTCGGTCTTCGGGTCGGGGTACGCCCAGACGAGGTCGGGAGCCCCGGGGAGCGACCAGTAGGACGCCGTGCCCTTGAACGGGCAGTACGAGTGCGTATCGGAGTCGGTCAGCAGCTCCATACGCACATCATCTTCGGGGATGTAGTACCGCACAGGACAGCCTGTCTCGCGCAGCACCAAGGGGCGGCTACTCTCCGCCAGCACCCTGCCCCCATGGACCACACGGACGCGTTCGGTTCCTTGCTCGACGGTGATGTGGTGGCCTTCGGTCACGATCGCCCCTTCTCGGGTAGCAGCCTCCCCTGATACAGCGCAGGCTGCTGTTGAGTTCTTCCCGGAGTCCGTAGGAGGTCGCCATGACAGCCCCAGATCCGGTGGGAAACCGGTCCAGCAGCCGGCGGAGCCTCACCCATCGGGTCCGCTACGCCCTGCGTCATCCGAAGCGGGTCCCCGCGCACGCGCACCGGGTGGTCCGGGACACCTGGCTGCAGCTCAAGCACCGCGACCACATCTCCTACTACCGGGCCGTCATGGCCGCCGACACGGCGCGCAGCCCGGAGGCCGCCGTCGGGCACAACCCGTCGGTCGAGAAGTGGGAACGCATGGGTCGGATGCAGTTCGACTACCTCCTGCGGCACGGCCTGGAGCGACGGCACCGGATGCTGGAGATCGGCTGCGGGAACCTGCGGGCCGGGCGGCTGTTCATCGACCACCTGGACACCGGCAACTACTACGGCATCGACATCTCGCCGGCCATCCTCATGGAGGCACAGCGCACCCTCGCCCGAGAGGGCCTGCAGGACAAGCTGCCGCATCTGGCGCTCGTCGCCGACCTCACCTTCTCCTTCCTGCCCGCCGGGTACTTCGACGTCGTGCACGCGCACAGCGTGTTCTCCCACTCGCCGCCGCACGTCATCGAGCAGTGCCTCGCCCACGTCGGCCGGGTCCTCGCCCCCGGCGGCTACTTCGACTTCACCTTCGGCCGCACCGAGGGCCCCGAACACCAGGTACTGCACGAGGACTTCTACTACCGGACCGAGACCCTCGTCGAACTCGCCCGGAAACACGGCCTGTCCGCCCGTGTCATGGACGACTGGGAGGACCTGCCGCACCGCCAGTCGAAGATCCGCGCGACGGTGGCGGAGGAGGCCGGTGGACGAGCGGACCCCGATGTCGGTGCCGCCCCCTAACGTGGACCCATGAACATCTGTGTCTTCCTCTCCGCCGCCGACCTCGCCGACCGTTACACGCGCCCCGCGAAGGAATTCGCCAAGCTCATCGGCAAGGGCGGACACACCCTGGTGTGGGGAGGCTCGGACGTCGGGCTGATGAAGGTGGTCGCCGACGGAGTGCAGGAGGCGGGCGGCAGACTGCTCGGCGTCTCCGTCGAGTTCCTCTCGGCGAAGGCACGGCCCGGCACCGACGAGATGGTGGTCGCGCGTGACCTCGCCGAACGCAAGCGGCTGCTCCTGGAGAAGGCCGACGCGGTCGTCATCATGGTCGGCGGCACCGGCACGCTCGACGAGGCGACCGAGATCCTGGAGCTGAAGAAGCACGGCCACACCGAGATGCCGGTCGTCCTGCTGAACACCGCCGGTTTCTACGACGGGCTGAAGGAGCAGTTCCGGCGCATGGAGGACGAGGGTTTCCTGCCCCGCCCGCTGACCGACCTGGTCTTCTTCGCCGAGGAGCCGGTCGGGGCGATGGCGTACCTGGAGGAGAGCCGGGGTGTCGCCTGAGGCCGGGCGTGCGTGAGGGCATGCCCCGGATGATGCGAGCATGACCGCATGGCTACTCATGTGATCACCGGGGCGGGTTCCGGCATCGGCGCGGCCGTCGCCCGACGGCTGCACGAGCGCGGGGACGAACTCGTGCTGCTCGCCCGCGACGCGGGGCGGGCGAAGGAACTGGCGGCGGAGTTCCCGGGGGCGAGGACCCTGGTCGGCGATCTGGCGGACCCGGACAAGCTGTCCTGGGCCTTCTCCCACCAGACGCTGCCCGACCGGGTGGACTCGCTGCTGCACGTCGCGGGTGTGGTCGACCTCGGCGCGGTGGGCGATCTGACGCCGAAGACGTGGCGGCACCAGCTCAACGTCAACCTCGTCGCGCCCGCCGAGCTGACCCGTCACTTCCTGCCCCAACTGCGGGCCGCGCGGGGGCACGTGGTGTTCGTCAACTCCGGCGCGGGGCTCAACGCGCACGCGGACTGGTCCGCTTACGCGGCCTCCAAGCACGGGCTCAAGGCACTCGCCGACTCCCTGCGCTGGGAGGAGCACGGCAACGGGGTCCGGGTGACCACGGTCTACCCCGGGCGCACGGCCAGTCCCATGCAGGCGAAGGTGCACCAGCAGGAGGGCAAGGAGTACGACGCGTCGCGGTGGATCACGCCGGAGTCGGTCGCCACGACGATGGTGATGGCCCTGGACCTGCCCCGGGACGCGGAGGTGAACGACCTCACGGTCCGCCCGGGCGCCTGATAGCTCGGGGGTGCGGGTGCGTTGGCGGGTGCGGGTCGGTGGGGCTTCTCGCGCAGTTCCCCGCACCCCTAAAAGCCCAGGCCCTGCGGGCCTGTGAAAAGCACGGGGCGCAGCCCCTGCTTTTCAGGGGCGTGGGGAACTGCGCGACCAGCCCTCACTCACCCGCACCCGACACCGCGCACCCAGCGGAGCCGTACGCTTCGGGGCGTGAGTGAAGACTTCAGTTTCGGCCCTGCCACGGGCGTCGGGTCCATGCCGGGCGAGGACGCCCGAGAAGCCGCCAAGACCGTCACCGGCACCTTCGAGTGGCCGGAGACAGGCATGGCGTACCTCCCCGAACTCCCCGCCAGAGGCCCCGGCGCCGACATGATCGGCAGAACCGCCGGCCTGCTCGTCGAGCTGTACGCCCGCGTGGAGCCCAGCGGCTGGCGCATCGGCGACCGCCCCGGCCGGGACACCAAGCGGGCCAGGTCGTGGCTGGGTGAGGACCTCGACGCGCTGGAGGAGTACACCCAGGGCTACGAGGGCCCGCTGAAGGTCCAGGCCGTCGGCCCGTGGACCCTCGCCACCGCACTGGAGCTGAAGAACGGCGAGGCCGCCCTCTCCGATCCCGGCGCCTGCCGCGACCTCGCCGGCTCGCTCGCGGAGGGCCTGCGCCAGCACCTCGCCGAGGTCCAGCGACGCATCCCGGGCGCCAGGATCGTGCTGCAGCTGGACGAGCCGTCCCTCATCGCCGTCCTGCGCGGCCAGGTCAAGAGCGCCAGCGGCTACCGCACCCACCGCGCCGTGGACCGCCAGCTCGTCGAGGCCACCCTCAGGGACGTCATCGGCGTCCACGCGGAGAACGGCGCGGTCGTCGTGCACTCCTGCGCCCCCGACGTACCCTTCGCGCTCCTGCGCCGCGCCGGTGCCACCGGTATCTCCTTCGACTTCACCTTGCTCACTGAGCGTGACGACGACATGATCGGGGAAGCGGTGGAAGGGGGCACGAAGCTGCTCGTCGGTGTCGTGCCGACGACCGAGGGGGCGTTGTCAGAGCCTGCCGGTAGCGTCATGGGGGTCAGGACGTTGTGGCGCAGGCTGGGGCTGCATCCGGGGCTGCTCGCGGAGGCGGTCACGGTCACTCCGACGTGCGGGCTCGCGGGGGTCTCCCCGGCGTACGCGCGCCGGGCGCTCGCCCACTGCGTCAAGGCGGCGAGATCCCTCGCGGACAACCCAGAGTGACGGAGGACAACACGGTGGCCGGCGACAAGGACGCACAGCCCACATCGGTACCCGCCGAGGCAGCGGTGCCCGCCGAGGCCCGCGAGAAGCACGCGCGGCTCGCCGAACAGATCGAGGAGCACCGCTTCCGGTACTACGTGAAGGACGACCCGATCGTCAGCGACGCGGAGTTCGACGAACTCCTGCGCACGCTGGAGGCGTTGGAGGACGAGTACAGCGAGCTGCGCACCCCGGACTCGCCGACGCAGAAGGTGGCCGTCGAGTACGAGACCGACCTCGCCGAGGTCGAGCACCGCGAGCGCATGCTCTCCCTCGACAACGTCTTCGATGACGAGGGGCTCGCCGCCTGGGCCGAGCGCGTCGCCAAGGACGTCGGCACCTCCGACTACCACCTGCTGTGCGAGCTCAAGATCGACGGCCTCGCGGTCAACCTGACGTACGAGGACGGCAGGCTCACCCGGGCCGCCACCCGGGGCACCGGGCGGACCGGCGAGGACATCACGCCCAACGTCATGACGATCGCCGAGATCCCGCACCGGCTGAAGGGCGACCGCGTCCCCCGCCTCGTCGAGATCCGGGGCGAGGTCTACTTCCCGATGGAGGCCTTCCAGGGCCTCAACGAACGCCGGGTGGCGGCCGGCGAGAAGCCGTACGCCAACCCCCGCAACTCCGCCTCGGGTTCACTGCGCCAGAAGGACCCCAAGGTCACCGCCACCCTGCCGCTGCACATGGTCGTCCACGGCATCGGCGCCCTGGAGGGCTTCGACGGCGGCTTCACCCGTCTTTCCCAGGCCTACGACCTCCTCAAGTCGTGGGGCCTGCCCACCGCCGAGCACAACAGGGTGGTCGACGACCTCGACGGCGTGCGGGAGTTCATCGCCCACTACGGCGAGCACCGCCACTCCGTCGCGCACGAGATCGACGGCGCGGTCGTCAAGCTCGACGAGATCCGGCTGCAGGGCCGCCTCGGATCGACGGCCCGCGCACCCCGCTGGGCGATCGCCTACAAGTACGCGCCGGAAGAGGTCAACACCAAGCTCATCGACATCAAGGTGGGCGTCGGCCGCACCGGCCGCGTCACCCCGTACGCGCAGGTCGAGCCGGTCACGGTGGCCGGCTCGGAGGTCGAGTTCGCGACCCTTCACAACCAGGAGGTCGTGAAGGCGAAGAACGTCCTCATCGGTGACACGGTCGTCATTCGCAAGGCCGGTGACGTCATCCCCGAGATCCTCGGGCCGGTCGTGGCGCTGCGCGACGAGACGAAGACGCGCGCGTTCGAGATGCCGACCGAGTGCCCGGAGTGCGGCGAGCCCCTGGCGCCGGCCAAGGAGGGCGACATCGACGTGCGGTGCCTCAACTCCCGTAGCTGCCCGGCCCAGTTGCGTGAACGACTCTTCTATCTCGCCGGCCGCAAGTGCCTCGACATCGAGCACTTCGGCTACGTCGCGGCCGCCGCGCTCACCAAGCCGCTGGAGCCGTCCGAGCCGCCGCTCCTCGACGAGGGCGACCTGTTCGACCTCACCATCGAGCAACTGCTGCCCATCAAGGCGTACGTCCTCGACCAGGACAGCGGCCTGCCCAAGCGGGACCCGGAGACCGGCGAGGAGAAGCACGCCATGGTCTTCGCCAACAAGGAGGGCGGGCCCAGGAAGAACGCGGTCGCCATGCTGGAGAACATCCAGGCGGCCAAGAACCGGCCGCTCGCCCGCATCCTCACCGGTCTGTCGATCCGGCACGTCGGCCCGGTGGCCGCCGAGGCGCTCGCGCGCGAGTTCCGCTCCATCGACGCCATCAGGGAGGCGAGCGAGGAGCAGCTCGCCGCCACCGACGGTGTCGGATCGATCATCGCCGCTTCCCTGAAGGAGTGGTTCGCGGTGGAGTGGCACCAGGAGATCCTCCGCAAGTGGAAGGCGGCCGGCGTCCGCCTGGAGGACGAGCGCTCCGGCGAGGACGAAGGCCCGAGGCCCCTCGAAGGGCTGACGGTCGTGGTGACCGGAACACTCGAACACCACACGCGGGACGGGGCCAAGGAGGCGCTGCAGAGCCGGGGCGCCAAGGTCACCGGGTCGGTGTCCAAGAAGACCTCCTTCGTCGTGGTCGGCGAGAATCCGGGCTCCAAGTTCGACAAGGCGATGCAGCTCAAGGTGCCCGTCCTGAACGAGGACGGCTTCGCCGTCCTGCTCGAACAGGGGCCGGACGCGGCCGCGGAAGTCGCGCTCCCGATCGAGGAGTAGGGGTTGAAGGCCACCCGTTCGGCGCATACCAGATGCATACGGGTGGCCGGTCGCATTCGGGCAACCGACGCCGACCGCTGCCCGTGGAAGCCTTGTGCGGCCTACTGTTGAGATGTGCGCCTGCCGTGCCCGGACGCGTGGCGGGTTCTCGGACGCGGTGCCGCCCCGGGTAGTTCGGGAGCAACGGGCCGCGTGGCGTGGGCACCGCCGGCTGTGAGAGGGACGGGAATGGAACCGACCGAGAGCGTCGCCCCGGACTCGCGGCTGCGCCTGCGCCGGTTCTCCGGGGTCTGGCGACGGGGACGCTCCCTGCTCATGGGAGGACGCCCGTTCGAGGTAAGCCGGGAGCCCGGAAGCCCGGAGCCGGGAAGCCGGGAGCGGGGCCCGGACCGGGCGACGGGGACGGCGACGGAATCCAGGATCGCGGCCACCTGGCCGCCGGGCCGTGCGAGTGCGAGCGCACGCGGCCCGTTCGCACCGGGCCCGGCACAGCTCACCTCCGGCACCGCGGCCGACGCGGACGGGGCGTCCGCCCTCACCGGCGCGCTCGGTGGGAGCCGAGGCCACGAACTGCCGGGCCACGACGCCGACCGGCACCTGTCCTGGCCCGCGCTGCCCGCCGTGATCGTGGGCCTGGCCGGGGCCATCCTGGGCGCCGGGTTCTACCGGGCGTTGGTGGGACAGCACGCCCTCTTCCCGGCCGGAGCCGTCGGCTGGTCCCTCGCCCTGCTCACCGGCATCATCGTCGGCCACCTCGTCGCCATGGGCCGCGCCCGCTGGTGGGGCGGCACCGGCTCCGGAGCTGCCCTGACCCTCGCCGTCCTGCTGCTCTACGGCTGGGTGGCCGCCGGGATGGTCAGCCTCACGGTCGTCGTGCTCGTCGGCGTCGCCCGCCGGGGGCGCTGGCGCCAGGGCGTGCTGCACGGCGCGGTCGACATCCTCGGCATCGGTGCCGCCGCACTCGTCCTGCGGGTCTTCGGCCGCGTCCCCTCGGTGGAGCGGCCCTGGAACCCGGACAGCTGGAACCTGTACTCGGCACCCCAGGTGGCCCTGGTCGCCATCGCCTACCTCGTGGTCAGCCGCGTCCTGCTCTGGCACCTGGCCGCACCGCGCGGCGGTCTGCCCACCGTCGCGCGCACGGCCCTGGTCAGACAAGGGCTCGTCGCCGTCGCACTGCTCGGCATCGCCCCGCTCGTCTGCGTCGTCGCTCTCGCCCAGCCACTGCTGCTGCCGCTCTTCGCCATCCCCCTCATCGCGCTCGACTCCACGCTGTGGATCGCCCGAGCCCGCGCCGAGGAACAGCTGCGCGACCCACTCACCGGGCTGCCGAACCGCCAGTGGCTGCTGGAACGCACCTGGACGGCGCTGGACGACGCCGAACGCATCGGGGCGAGGTCGGCGCTGATGCTGATCGACCTCGACCGTTTCCGGTCCGTCAACGACACGCTCGGACACCTCGCGGGGGACCGGCTGCTGTTGCAGATAGCGGACCGGCTGCGGGTCGCCCTGCCCCGCGGAGCGGAGGCCGCGCGACTCGGCGGCGACGAGTTCGCCGTCCTGCTGCCCGTCGCCGACTCCACCACGTCCGCGTCGCGCGTCGCCCGCAACCTCGTCGCCGCGCTCGGCTCACCGCTCGACCTCGACGGGCTCACCCTCGTCCTGGAGGCCAGCGCCGGGCTCGCCGTCTTCCCCGACCACGCGCTCGACGCGGAGGGGCTGCTGCGGCGGGCGGACGTGGCGATGTACCAGGCCAAGCGCGACCGTACGGGCGTCGAGGTCTACGAGTCCAAGCGGGACTCCAACACCCCGGACCGGCTCGGTCTGCTCGGTGACCTACGGCGCGCGCTGGACGCGCACGAGGTCGAGCTGCACTACCAGCCGAAGGTCCGCTTCGACGGGCAGGTCGCCGGTCTCGAGGCGCTGGTGCGGTGGGTGCACCCCGAGCGGGGGAAGGTACCGCCGGACGAGTTCATAGCGATCGCCGAGTCGTCCGGCCTGATGCCGCATCTGACGGAGTACGTCCTGGAGACGGCGCTCGGGCAGGTGGCGAGATGGCGGGCGCAGGGGCTGCACGTGCCGGTCGCGGTGAACGTGTCCCCGCGCGACGTCCACACGCCCGGGTTCGCGGGGGCGGTGGCCGCGCGGCTGGCCCGGCACGGGGTGCCGGCGGGGGCGTTGCAGCTGGAGATAACGGAACACGTGCTCCTGGAGGATCCGCAGCGGGCCGCGGACACGCTCGCCGGGCTGACCGGGCACGGGGTGAAGATGTCGCTCGACGACTTCGGGACGGGGTACTCGTCACTGGTCCATCTGCGGCGGCTGCCGGTCAGCGAGCTGAAGATCGACCGGTCCTTCGTGGCGCGGCTGGCGATCGACAACGAGGACGCCGCGATCGTGCGCTGCACGGTCGATCTCGCGCACTCGCTGGGCCTGCTCGTCGTGGCGGAGGGCGTCGAGGACGACGAGACGTGGGAGCGGTTGCGGGACCTGGGGTGCGACGCGGTGCAGGGGTGGCTCGTGGCCGCCGCGATGCCGCCGGAGGAGACCACGGCGTGGCTGCGGGCGCGGGGGTCACGGGGGTGGCAGCGGCCGGCCGCGGCGTTGCCGGCGGCGACGGCGGACGAGTGACGCGCGCCTGACAGCTCGGGGGTGCGGGTGCGGGTGCGTGGGGCTTCTCGCGCAGTTCCCCGCGCCCCTGAAAGGCCTCCGGCCTTTCGGGCCGAAAAAGCACGGGGCGCAGCCCCTGCTTTTTCAGGGGCGCGGGGA
>NZ_JARGEE010000245.1:0-13752 GCF_033794485.1 Streptomyces sp. MB09-02B | reverse complement strand
AACATATCTGGCGTTGATTTTTGGCACGCTGTTGAGTTCTCAAGGAACGGACGCTTCCTTTGTACTCACCCGAGCTACTCTCAGGCTTTCCTCCGGGCAGTTTCCCTTCGGTCTTGCTGTCTTGCGTTTCCGACTCTATCAGACCGTTTCCGGTTCCGATTTCCTCGGTGCTTTCCAGGTTCCCGCTTCCGCGTATCCCTTTCCGGCGGTTCCGACTCTATCAGATCCTTTCGGGCCTGATTCCCAGTCAGCGGGAGTTGCCTTCACGGCTGTTGGGCCGTTCCGACGTCCCAAACCTTAGCGGATCCGTCCGGCAGTTCCCAATCGGGCCTGTCGAACTCGTCCGAACCCAAATCGAATTGAATTCGGGCACACCGAATTCACCCCGGTTGGGAGATCGTGCTGGTTGGTTTTGGGTGCCGCTTGTGCGGCGGAGGTGCTGTCGCAGAACCGTTACGGCCCCGCGGCAACCCGAAGAACTCTACGGATCGCGGGTTGGACTGTCAAGCATCCCCCGAGTGACCCGCGGCCAAACCTCGGCCGCCCCCAAGCGTACGGCCTCAGTCGAGGTCCGTGAGGCGGCCACCGGCGTCCGGCTGGGCGTGCTCGACACGGCGCAGGAGCCGGGTCAGGACCTCGCCCAGGACGGTGCGTTCCAGCGGAGAGAGGTCCTGGAGGAGGTCCTCCTCGAAGACCGAGGCGAGGCGCATGGCCGCCAGCCACTTCTCACGACCGTCGGGAGTGAGCTCGACGATGACGCGTACGCGGTTGTTCTCGTCGCGCTCCCTCGTCACGAGGCCCTCCGCGACCATGCGGTCGATGCGGTGGGTCATGGCGGCCGGCGTCAGACCGAGTCGCTTGGCCAGCTCGCTCGGGCCCATCCGGTACGGGGCGCCGGAGAGGACGAGAGCCTTCAGGACCTCCCACTCGGCGTTGCTGATGCCGAGCTCCGAGGTCTGGCGGCCGTAGGCGACGTTCATACGGCGGTGGAGCCTGGAGAGGGCCGAGACGATCTTCTCGACCTGGGGGTCGAGGTCCTGGAACTCGCGCTGGTAGGCGGCGATCTGCTCTTCGAGTGTCGGCTCGGCGCTGCTGGAGGTGCCTGGGTCGCCCATGGGACCGCAGTATGGCACGTCGGCGCTTGGCATCGAAGTCCTTCGGGGTGTACTGTTTAGGTTCTAAGTTTTAGCTTTGAAGTCTTCACTGTTAACGCCTGAGCTGGTGGGCAGGGGCTTCTCTTATCTAGGCAGGTGAACGTGACCAGGGGGATGGGCGCAGCGATGCGCCGGATTCATGTGGGCAACGCGCTCGGCGCGTTCGGACTCGGCTTCACGGTCCCGTATCTGTACGTCTATGTGGCGCAGGTGCGGGACCTCGGCGCGATGACGGCGGGGCTGGTACTGGCGGTCTTCGCCGTCGCCGCGCTGGTCGTACTGCCCTTCGCGGGGCGGGCCATAGTCCGGCGCGGGCCGCTTCCCGTACTGCTCACCGCCCTGGTCACCGCCGCCGTCGGATCGCTGGGCCTGGGGCTGGCCGCCGACGCGACGACCGTGTTGTCGTCCGCGGCGGTGCTCGGAGCGGGACAGGCCGTGATGCAGCCGGCGCTCGCGACGATGATCGTCGACTGTTCGGGCCCGGAGAACCGGTCACGGGCCTTCGCCACCCAGTTCTTCCTGCAGAACCTCGGGCTCGGGGTCGGCGGGCTGATAGGCGGACATCTCGTCGACGCCACCCGGGCGAGCTCCTTCGTCCTGCTGTTCTCCATACAGGCGGCGATGTTCCTGCTGCTCGTAGGTGTGATGGCGACCGTACGGACGCCGCGTGCGCCCAAGGTCGGGGGCGTCCCCGCGGGCGCGTCGGCCAAGGGGACCTGGAAGCAGCTCCTCGGCAATCGGGCCATGGTGCAGTTGTGTGTGCTGGGCTTCGTGCTGTTCTTCGCCTGCTACGGGCAGTTCGAGTCGGGGCTCAGCGCGTACGGGGTGGAGGCGGCCGGGATATCGACCTCCGCACTCGGGACGGCGCTGGCGGCCAACACCGCGGTGATCGTGGTCGCGCAGTTCGCCGTGCTGCGGTTCGTGACGCGGCGCAGGCGGTCGCGGGTGATCGCGGCCGTGGGCCTGATCTGGGCCGTGGCCTGGGCTGTCGCGGGCTTCGCGGGGCTCGGGCACGGGAGTCGGGAGATGGCCGTGGCCGCGTTCGTCTCGACGTACGCGCTGTTCGGGCTGGGGGAGGCGATGCTGTCGCCGACCGTCGCCCCGTTGGTCGCGGACCTCGCTCCGGCCGGGCTGGCGGGGCAGTACAACTCGGCCTTCGCGCTGGTGAAGCAGCTCGCTCTGGCGGTCGGTCCGGCGGTGGGCGGACCGATGGGCGCCTCGCTGCACGCGCCGTACATCGTGGCGTTCCTGCTGTGCTCGTTGGGCATCAGCGTCCTGGCGCTGCGGCTCGGGCGGCAGCTCACGGCCGTGCAGGATCAGCCCGCGCTCGCGAGCAGCCGTGTGGTCGCCGGGAGCGGGGCCGGTGCCGGCGTCGGCTCGGAGCCGGTGGCGGCCCGGGTCTGATGATCCGGGCCGGACGCCCCGGCCGCCGTCGGGGCGTCGTGCGTGCCGCCCGTCAGGTGGCTCGGGCTTCGGTCACGCGCAGCTTGTGGGCGGAGAGGACGGCGGCGAGCAGGGCTGCGGCATAGGTCGCCGCGGCGAGTACGCCCAGTTGCCACCAGGGGACGCTGAGGACGAATCCGGAGATCTGGGAGGCGAGGACCACGGTGGGGACCACGGCGATGAGCAGGCCGAGCAGGGTGCTCACCGCGATGAGGATGCCGTGCTGGCAGAGCAGCACCTGGCGGGCCCAGCGCGGGGGGATGCCCACGGCGATCAGTCGGGCGAGATAGCGGCGCAGGATGCGGGTCTGGCTGCGGGTGGCGGCCAGTACGGCGGCGAGGGCCAGGAGTACCAGGCCCACGGCGGTGGCCAGGAGCGCGGCCGGGGGCACCGGGTCGTCGGGTTCCACGTGAATCAGGACGGCTCCGGCGTCCATGCCCGCGTCGACGACGGCCTGTTGCAGGGCCCGCGCCTCGGTGTCGGAGACGCCGGTGACCATGATCGGTCCGTGGGCCTGGATCGGCAGGTCGAGGGCGTTCGCGGTGGCGCGCAGCATGATGCCGTCGGAGCCGGTGCGCCACTCGGCCGGGCTGACTTCGACGGCGGCCTCGGGCAGTTCGGCCGTGCTGCCGAGGACCTTGTCGCCCTGGCGGACGACGAGAGAGGTGCGTGCGTCCGGGCCGGTGGGTGCGTCGGACGTGTGGGCCCAGACGAGCAGGCCGCCGTCCCGCAGGACGGAGGTCTGGGCGGCGTCGAGTCGGCGGCCGATCAGTCGTTCGATGTCGGCGGGTGTGTCGGCGGCGAGCAGGCTGCCGTCGTCGCCTTCACGGCTCGCCATGCGGGGGTTGTCGGGGTCGTCGTCCATCAGATAGCGGGGCTCCGTGCGGCGCAGACCGTCGAGGGTGCCGGAGGCTTCGACGGTGCGCAGCAGGGCCTCGCCGGGCGGGAAGGTGTCGCTCTCCTGGCTGGCCAGCAGGACCTGGCCGGACAGCACCGCCGGGTAGGACTGCTTCTCGGCGGTGCGGATCAGGGTGTCCAGGAGGGTGACGTACCCGAGGGACGCGCCGAAGAGCACGGTGAGGACGGCCAGGGCGGCGCAGGCCCTGGACCGGTCGGCGGCGAGTTGGCGGCGGACCAGTCGGCGCCGGGGTCCGCCTTCCGGCAGGAGTCGGAGCACCCCGGAGAAGACCTCGGGGATGATCAGCAGCACGGCGGCGATCAGGATGCCGGTCAGGATCATGGCCTGTGGGGGCGAGTCGACCCAGGTGGCGTACACGACGGTGGCGCACCAGGCGGCGACGGCCAGCAGGTGCCGGGCGTCACGGGCGCGTCGGGCGCCCGGGCGGTCGCCGGCCTGAGCGGCTTCGTCGTCGGTGTGCGGGCGGGCGGGTTCGTCGCGCCGGGTGCGGGCGAGTACGGAGCCGGCGATCAGTCCGGTCACGAGGACCACGGCGAGGAGGCGCAGCGCGGGTGAGGCGAGGTCGTCGAGCGGGCCCGCCGGGCGGTCGCGCAGGTGGGAGACGAGCAGCCGGGCGCCGAGGCCCACGACGACACCGGCCACGGCTCCGCACGCGGCCGCGGCCAGCGACCAGCCCAGTGCGGCCAGCGCGGGAGCCAGCGCCGCCGTCGTACGGGGGACGCCCACGGAGGTCAGGGAGGCGGTGGTGCGGCGGAAGCGGCGGCCGTTGAGGCCGAACACCAGCAGGACGGCCGCGGCGGGCACCAGGATCGACGGGACGGTGTAACCGGCGGGCGTCTTCTCGATCCAGGTCTTCTGCGGGCGGGCCACCAGTTGGTCCCGGGTGACCAGGGTGGCGCCCACGGCGTTCTGCCCGTCCTCGCGGAGCGCGGCGGCCTCGGGGCTGTCGCCGCCCTCGGCCCAGGTGCGGGCCGCGGCCGTGAAGGCGTCGACGACCTCCTCCTGTCCGTCCCCCGCCCACATCACGTCCATCTGGGCGGTCAGCACGGGGAATCCCTCGCTGAGGGCGGGGTCGAGCCCGGCCCAGGTGCCCGGGCCCAGCAGCAGGTTGGTGGTGTCGGCGGCCCGGTCGTCGACGGTGGCGACGACCTTGAGCCGTACGTCGCCCAGCACGGTGAGCGTCGACCCCAGGGTGGTGTCCACGTCGTCCGGCTCGGTGACGGCCACCTCGCCGGGGCCGCTCGGCCACTCGCCGGACAGCAGCTCGTACCGCTCGGGGTACGGCCGTGACGCCCAGTCGCTCTCCAACGCCGTCACATTGCGGGCCGGCGTGGTGTTCAGCTGGACGTCGGTCGCGCTGAGCACGATCTCGGCGTCCATGGCGTCGGCGTCGCGCAGCCGGGAGCGGAGGTCGGTGAGGAAGGTGTCGTCACCCGGCGGCAGGGACACGCCGCTGCCGTAGCCGACCTTGGCGCCGAAGCGGCCCAGTTCGTTCTGCGCGACCTGTTCGCCGGACAGGGACAGGGTCCGCAGGGTGACGAACATGCCCATCACCAGCAGCCCGGCGACGAACACGATCGCCACCGACCGGGCCAGCGCACGCGAGCGGGCCAGCCGCCGGGCGAGCCGTGCGGTCAGCCGGACACGGTCGGCGAACGCCATGGGCACGTACGCCATGGGTCCGTACGCCGTGGGGCCGTACGCCGTGGGGCCGTACGCCGTGGGGCCGTACGCCGTGGGGCCGGGCGCGGTACGGGCAGGGGCGGTACGGGCGGGCGCCGTACGGTCCTGAGCCGAACGGTCGTCCGTCGTGTCCTCGTCGGTCGTGCTGTCGTGGGTCATGCGGTGCCGGGCCCCCGTGTCGTCTCCGTGGTGGTCACGAGCGGGGTTCCAGGCGGCCGTCGACGACCTCGTAGACCGTGTCGGCGAAGTCGCGGCAGCGTGGGTCGTGCGAGCAGATCACGGCGAGGACGCCGTCGTCGCACAGGGTCCGGAACAGCTCGAACAGTTCGCGTGTGGTCGTCGAGTCCAGGGCACCGGTCGGCTCGTCCGCGAGCAGGACGGAACGCTGTCCGGTGAGCGCCCGCGCGACGCCGACCCGCTGGCGCTGTCCGCCGGACATCTGCCACGGCATGCGGTCCTCCAGCCCGGCCAGACCGACCCGGGCCAGTTGGGCCAGCGCCTGGTCACGCGCTTCGGCGACCGGGACGCCGCATGCCTCCAGGGGCAGCGCGACGTTCTCCACGGCGCTGAACTCCTCGATCAGGTTGTGTTCCTGGAAGACCACCCCGACGGTGCGCAGCCGGAGCTCCGCGCGCCGCGCCTCGTCGGCCGTGCTCACGTCCACACCGCCGACCTGGATCTCTCCGGAGTCGGCGAGATCCAGGCCGGCGAGCAGATTGAGCAGCGTCGACTTGCCGGAGCCGCTGGCGCCGTAGATGCACACGAACTCCCCCGCCCGGGCGGTGAAGTCCACGTCTCTCGCGGCCCAGACTGTCTCGGCCGTGGAGTGGTAGGCCTTGCACACTCCGCTCGTCCGGACGAGCGGTGCGCCAGCGGCTGTCGTCAACTCAGCACCCGCTCCGTGTACGCCATGACGTGATCTCGTCGCTGTTCCAGGGGGCGACGTTGCCGTCGTCGTCGTTCCTGTGCATGTCCTGCTTGTCGCCCGAGCCGTTGGAGTGCTCGGCCATGCAGCCGGTGTGGGTGGCCGAGCGGTTGGCCCACGAGTCCATCTCGTCGTTGCGGTCCCCGCTCAGGTTGGTCCACGTGGTGGAGCCGTGGCCACGCTCGCCGATCATCCACCGGAAGTCGTTGTTGCCCCACATGCACATGTTGTTGGAGTTGCAGTCGCTCAGCGCCGCGTTGGCCACGCCCCCCGTGGTGAGCAGGCTCGCCCCCACGATCATCGTCGCCGCTATGGCTGTCTTGATTCTCATCGTTTTCGTTCCCCCATCGTGTGCGGTCTGTTCGATACACCACCCTGGGGCACCACCCGTCACCGCTGTACCCCACTGGTGGGGGAGTCCGGATCGCCTCCCACCCGGCTGGGGAGTTGACACCGGTGTCACCACCCCGTACGGCGCTTGAGCGCTTGACCGGCCCAACCCCAAGTGTGAAGCTGCACGCGTTTGTTGAGGTCTTGAGAACGCGCTCTTGACCACAGCGCGTCTCTTGTGTCCGACCAGCTGACCTGACGGGGGAACAGATGGTTCGTGTCGCGTTGGTGGCTCCCATGCTCTCCGCACGCATCGCGGTTCGTACGGTATTGGAGGAAGTACAGCAGTTCACTCTCGTCGCCGAGGGTGCTCCGGGCACTCTGGCCGACATCGTTCGCTGGTCCCGGCCCGACGTCGTGGTGATCAGCCACGCGGCGGAGAGCGAGGCCCTGCACACGCTCCTCCGGCTCGGCGGACCCGCCGGTGTCGTCCTCTGCGAGCGGCTGACCGGGCACGGCACGCGCCAACTGCTCCGGCACGGCGCGACGGGCATCCTGCGCCGTGCCACCGCGGCCCTGCACCTGCCCTGGGCGGTGACCGCCGTCGCCCACGGCGGTCTCGCGCTGGACCCCTGCCTGACGGAGACCCTCAAGACCGCCTACGCCGGGCCTGTCCCGCCCGGCAGGGAACACGCCTCGGCCGAGGCGTTGGTGTCCGCCCTCACGCCGCGCGAACGGGAGATCCTCGCGCTCGTCGGCGACGGGCTCCCCAACCGGGAGATCGCCGACCGGCTCAGCCTGAGCCCCGACACCGTCAAGGACCATCTCCGGCGCATCTACGGCAAACTCGGCGTCGAGACCCGCCTCCACGCGGCCCGTGTCGCCTGGCGCGCCGGGGTCGACACCGCCCGGCGGGCGGACGCGCAGGTGCCCGAGTCCGTGTGAGGGGTCGCGGCTCAGCCGCGGCCCCGGCGGCTCAGGCCGTCCCCGGCAGGGCGAACTCGCACCACACCGCCTTGCCGCCGCCCGGTGCCCGGCGGCTGCCCCAGTTAGAGGCGATGGTGGCAACGATGGCGATGCCGCGGCCGGACTCGTCGACGGGGTCGGCGCGGCGGCGCCGGGGGAGGTGGTCGTTGCCGTCGGTGACCTCGACGATGAGGCGGCGGTCGGTGCGGCGCAGGCGCAGCCGCATGGGCGGGGTGCCGTGTTGCAGGGAGTTGGCGACGAGTTCGCTGGCGGCCAGGACGCCCAGGTCGTGGAGTTCCGTCGGGAAGCGCCAGCTGGTCAGGACGCCGGAGGCGAACGCGCGGGCGCGGGGGGCCGCTTCGACGCCGCCGAGGAGTTCGAGCGCGGCGTTGCGGAAGAGTTCGCTGTCGGGGCCGGTGCGTGCGGGGTGCTGGAGGACGAGGACGGCCACGTCGTCGTCGTGGTCGGCGGTGACGCCGGTGGAGCGGACCAGTCGGTCGCAGACGACCTGCGGGGTGCCCGTGGCGCCGGCGAGGGCGCGCTCCAGGGCGGCGATGCCCTCGTCCAGGTCCTCGTTGCGGCGCTCCACGAGGCCGTCCGTGTAGAAGACGGCCGTGGAGCCGGGGCCGAGGGGGATGGAGCCGGAGGCGTGGGTCCAGCCGCCGGTGCCGAGCGGCGGACCGGTCGGTTCGTCGGCGCGCAGGACGGTGCCGCTCTCGTCGCGGACGAGGATGGGGAGGTGGCCCGCGGAGGAGTAGACGAGGCGGCCCTCGTTGGGGTCGTGGACGGCGTAGGCGCAGGTGGCGATCTGGTTGGGGTCGATCTCCGTGGCCAGGCCGTCGAGGAGTTGCAGGACCTCGTGGGGCGGGAGGTCGAGGCGGGCGTAGGCACGGACGGCCGTACGGAGCTGGCCCATGACGGCGGCGGCGCGGACGCCCCGTCCCATGACGTCGCCGATGACGAGGGCGGTGCGGCCGCCGCCGAGGGTGATGACGTCGTACCAGTCGCCGCCGACGGCGGTCTCGGTGCCGCCGGGGTGGTAGACGGCGGCGATGCGCAGGTCGTCGGGCTGTTCCAGTTCCTGCGGGAGGAGGGAGCGCTGGAGGGTGACGGCGGTCTCGCGCTGGCGGCGTTCGCTGGCGCGCAACCGTTCGCCGGCCTCGGCGTGGTCGGTGACGTCGGCGGCGAAGATCAGTACGCCGCCCTCGCTCTGCTCGCCGCCGCTCGGTACGGCGACGGGGGTGCAGGTGATCGTGTAGCTGCGGCCGCCGGGGGCCTTGCGCGACTTGACCGTGCGGGGTCTGGAGCTGCGCAGGACCTGGTCGAGGAGCGGGAGGAGGCCGAGGGCGTCCAGCTCGGGCAGGGCCGCGTGGGCGGGTTCGCCGAGGGGGCGTACGCCGAAGGCCGCGACATAGGCGTCGTTGACGTAGGCCGTGCGGTGGTCGGGGCCGTGGACGAGGGCGACGAGGGCCGGGATGCGGTCGAGGATCTCGCGGGTGGGGAGGTCGTCGACGGCGGGCACGGTCGGGTGGTCGTCCGGGGGATCGTCGCTCTGGCGTTCGACGCGGGCCGCGGGCACGGAGCCTTCGCCGCGCCGGTCCGGGGTGACCGTGTGTTCGGTCCGCGCTGCGGCGCGGCGCTGCGTACCGGGGAGCCGGGCGCTCCAGCGCGTGAAGTTCACCGAATCCTTGCCTCGTGCCTCGTGCCTCGTGTGGTCGTCTGTGGCCGGCTCCGGGTCCGGCCGGCGGCCCGAGGGGTTGCCCCGGGTGCGGCGGTGGGGGCGCCTGGTCGTGGGTACGTGTGGGCGAGGGGGTGGCCCCGCCCGGGATCATGGATCACGTCGCGCACCAGTCTGGCCGACCGGACCGACATCCGTCAGACGTCGGCCCGACCGGTGGAGTTCCTGGATCCGGTCAGGACGACCCCTTCGGGTTCTCAGGAGGCTTTCCACCGGCCGCGAGTTCGAACTCCGCACGGGGATGTTCGAGTGATCCGAGCGAGACGATCTCCCGTTTGAAGAGACCGGAGAGGGTCCATTCGGCGAGGACGCGGGCCTTGCGGTTGAAGGTGGGCACCCTGCTCAGGTGGTACACGCGGTGCATGAACCAGGCCGGGTAGCCCTTGAGCTTCCGCCCGTACACGTGGGCGACGCCCTTGTGCAGGCCCAGGGAGGCGACGGAGCCGACGTATTTGTGGGAGTACGTCTCCAAGGGCTCGCCGCGCAGGGAGCGGGCGATGTTGTCGCCGAGGGCGCGGGCCTGGCGGACGGCGTGCTGGGCGTTGGGCGCGGTCTCCTTGCCGGCTTCGGCGGTGACGTCCGGGACGGCGGCCGCGTCACCGGCCGCCCAGGCGTGCGCGACGCCCTCCACCGTCAGCTCGGCGGTGCACTTCAGCCGCCCGCGCTCGTTCAGCGGCAGGTCGGTGGCGGCGAGGATCGGGTGCGGTTTCACCCCGGCCGTCCAGACGACCGTACGGGTCGGGAAGCGGGCTCCGTCGCTGAGGACGGCGACGCGGTCCGCGCACGACTCCAGGCGGGTGTGCAGGCGTACGTCGATGTTGCGGCGGCGCAGCTCGGTGACCGTGTAGCGGCCCATCTCCTCGCCGACCTCGGGGAGGATGCGGTCGGAGGCCTCCACGAGGATCCACTTCATGTCCTCGGGCTTGACGTTGTGGTAGTACCGCGCGGTGTAGCGGGCCATGTCCTCCAGTTCGCCCAGCGCCTCCACGCCGGCGTAGCCGCCGCCCACGAAGACGAAGGTCAGGGCCGCGTCGCGGATCGCGGGGTCGCGGGTGGAGGAGGCGATGTCCATCTGTTCGATCACGTGGTTGCGCAGGCCGATGGCCTCTTCGACGGTCTTGAAGCCGATGCCGTGGTCCGCGAGCCCGGGGACGGGCAGCGTGCGCGAGATCGATCCGGGGGCGAGGACCAGTTCGTCGTACGTCAGCTGCTCGGCGGCCGAGCCCTCCTCCTCGGTGGCGAGGGTGGTGAGGGTCGCGACGCGTTTGGCGTGGTTGATCGCGGTGGCCTCGCCGATGACGACCTTGCACTTGTCGAGCACCCGGCGCAGCGGCACGACGACATGGCGGGGCGAGATGGAGCCCGCGGCCGCCTCCGGAAGGAAGGGTTGATACGTCATATAGGGGTCGGGGGACACGACGACGATCTCGACGTCGCCGCGTCCGAGTTCCGGTTTCAGCTGTCGCTGCAAGCGCAGCGCTGTGTACAGCCCGACGTATCCGCCGCCGACGATAAGGATGCGCATCGGTTCCTTCACCATCCCATGACGCACCTTGCTCGCTGGTTTGTCCACAGGCCCGGCAATTTGTGTGACCGGTCGCCGTGGGGGCGCGGGGTTGGCCGATTTACCGGCGCGTGCGGCAGGTGCGCAGGTCAGATGGTGTGAGACCGGTAGCGGGAGGGGGCGCAAACCGGACGTAAACCGCCCGTACTCCGATCGAGGGGCGCTCCGTGCGGAACGTGCCCCTTCTGAATTGACTCCCTCTCAACTATGTTCGTGTGTCGACGGGGTGTAGGGGGGATGCGTTCAAGAGGTTCGGTCGGGTCCGGGGTCGAGATCGTGGATGCCGGGTCCGGGTCCGGATTCCGGGTGGTCCGCGACGGGCGGCCGGCCCGGGGACCGGGTCTCCGGCGAAGGTGATCGGTGACCGCCGAGAACCTTGGACGCTCGTTCCGCCGCTCCGGCTTCCGATGACGGGGAGAGTCTCCGGGGGGAGACGTCATTACCGGGGGAACACGTATGCATATTCAGGAGTCCCATTGGTCGTCCGCGTCCACCATCGCACCCGGCGGTGCGATCGGCTCGGCGGGCGGCAACGGACGCGGTGACGGAGTGCGGTCCACTCCGCTCCGCGTGGACGCACAGCGCAACCTCGAGCACGTGCTGCGCGCGGCGCGCGAGGTCTTCGGCGAGCTGGGGTACGGCGCGCCGATGGAGGATGTGGCCCGCCGCGCGCGGGTCGGTGTCGGCACGGTGTACCGGCGCTTCCCGAGCAAGGACGTCCTGGTCCGCCGGATAGCCGAGGAGGAGACGTCTCGGCTCACCGAACAGGCCAGGGTGGCGCTCGGGCAGGAGGAGGACCCGTGGCAGGCGCTGTCGCGGTTCCTGCGGACGTCGGTGGCCTCCGGCGCCGGGCGGCTGCTGCCGCCGCAGGTGCTGCGGGTCGGCGTCGCCGAGGACGGGTCCGACGACGTCGGCGGGATCGTCGTCGACGAGGCACGGGTGCCGCAGCAGCGGATACAGCCGACGGCCGAGCTGCGGCTGGTCCCGGCGGACTCCGGTGCGGGTGGCTCAGCCGGTGGTGTCGGTGGGCCCGTGGACGATGCCGGTGCTTCGGCACTGCTCGAGGTCGTGGGGCAGTTGGTGGAGCGGGCTCGGGCCGCGGGTGAGCTGCGCCAGGACGTGACGGTGGCGGATGTGTTGCTCGTGATCGCCACGGGCGCGCCTTCGTTGCCGGATGCGGCGCAGCAGGCTGCCGCGTCGGCGCGGTTGCTGGACATCTTGTTGGAGGGGCTGCGGTCTCGGCCTGCCTGATCGTGGGCGGGTGAGAGTCGTTTGCTCGAGGGCGGTGTGGGGTGGTTCTTTCGCCCCCGCCGCCCTTACCCGTTTTCCTCCCCAGGGGCGCTGCCCCTTCGACCCCGGGGGGTGCGTTGCGGGGTGCGTCGTCGGGTGCGGGTTCGGTGGGGGTTCTCGCGCAGTTCCCCGCGCCCCTGACAGGCCTGCGGCCTTCAGGGCCTGCGCGCCCTGCGGGGAGCGGGTTCGGAGATCCCGCTACTCATTCGAGTGAATGCGTGGCCTGAGGTCTGGGAAGTCCGCTCGGACGGGTGGTATGCCCGTAGTGCCAGGGACTGAACAAAAGACAATATGGCACTCTGCCCTGGTGTTCGGGACTGGGTCGGCTGGCGGCGGGGGCTTCCGCGATGGGTGTTGACGGGCGGGACGAGTCGAAGTCGGCGGAGGGGGCGGGGACCGAGGCGGAGCCTCAGGTGCCGAGACAAGGGGGGCGCGGCGTTCCGGGGCAGTGGGACCGTTCCGACGCGGGTGTGCTGCCGCCGCGGGCGCCTTCCGACGCCGATCTGATCGAGTGGATGCGGTCGGGGGACGGCTCGGCGTACGAGGAGCTGTACCGACGGCACGCACAGGCCGTCCGCCGCTACGCCCGGACCTGTTGCCGGGACGCCCATACCGCCGACGACCTGACGGCCGAGGTCTTCGCCCGGATGCTGCAGGCGGTACGGGGCGGCTCCGGGCCGGAGCACGCCGTACGGGCCTATCTGCTGACGTCGGTGCGGCGGGTCGCCGCGACGTGGACGAGCTCCGCCGGACGGGAGCAGCTGGTCGACGACTTCGCCGTGTTCGCGGCCCAGGCGTCGCGCGGGGCCCAGGGGTCGGACAGCGACACGCTGGACCTGGGGGCCGACGTGCGGGCGATGCACGAGGCCGAGCAGTCGATGGCGATGCGGGCGTTCCGTTCGTTGCCGGAGCGGTGGCAGGCCGTGCTCTGGCACACGGAGGTCGAGGACGAGTCGCCGAGCGAGGTCGCCACGCTCTTCGGGCTGGACGCCAACGGCACCCGGGTGCTGGCCAGCCGGGCGCGGGAGGGCCTCAAACAGGCGTATCTGCAGGCCCATGTGAGCGCCACGCTCGCCGGTAACTCGGCCGAGTGCGGGCGCTACGCCGACCGGCTCGGCGCGTACGCCCGCGGCAGCCTGCGGACACGGGCCGAGCGGGGGCTGCGCGCCCACCTGGAGGAGTGCGCGGCGTGCCGGCTGGCCGCCGGGCAGATCAAGGACGTCGCGAGCGGGATCCCCGCCGTCGTACCCGTCGCGGTCATCGGGTGGTTCGGCGCGGCCGGATACGCGAAGGTGGCCGCGCTCGTCGCGGGAGGGGCGGGCGCCGGTGCGGCCGGGGCCGCGGGCGCGGCTGCCGCGGCGGGCGGTGGCCCCGGTGGCGCGGGTGCCGGCGGCGGGGCCGCCGCGGAGGGGCTCGGCGCGCCGGCCAAGGCCGGGATCGCGGTGAGTGTGGCCGGGATGGTCGCCGCGGCGGTGGCACTCGCACTGGCGAACGACGACGTGGAACCCAGGGAGCCGCCGGCCAAGCCGCCCGCCTCGCAGCCCGTCGAGGCCGCCCCGGAGCCGGATCCCCCGACGCCGCCGGAGTCGCGCCCCGCGCCGGACACGCCCGCGAAGGTGGTGCCGGTGTCCCAGCCGTTGCCGACACCGACACGGTCGCCCTCCCCGTCGCGGGTGGCCGGGATTCCCGCTCCGTCCGCGAAGCCGACCCCCGCTCCCGAGCCCACTCCCACCCCCACAC
>NZ_JARGEE010000244.1:0-13909 GCF_033794485.1 Streptomyces sp. MB09-02B | reverse complement strand
GGGCGGGAGCGGGAGCGTGGGTGGCGACCGGCTGGGACGACAGGTCCGATGACGTGTCAGGTGTCATGGCCTTCAGCGTCGGGGGCGCGAGGAGCGCGTTCCCATCCGGCGGTTGGCCGGAAGGTCCCCGCCGACCGGCCGGAGTCGTCCCCGCCAGGTGACCGGAGAAGGGGAGGAATGGGAACCCGGCGGCGACTTCGGACGTCGTAGCGGTTCCAGCAGAAGTCCAGTGGTGGTCCGACGACGAGCGGGGCACAGGTGATCCGGGTACTGGTGGTCGACGACGAGGCCCTGATCCGTACGGGCTTCGAACACATCCTCAACTCCGCGGACGACATCGACGTGGTCGCGGCGGTCCCCGGCGGCCGGGCCGTCCACGCCGTACGGGAACTGGCCCCCGAGGTCGTCCTGCTGGACATCCGTATGCCGGACGTGGACGGGCTCACCGTCCTCGCCGAGCTCAGGAGACTCCCCCGCCCTCCCGTGGTGGCCATGCTCACCACCTTCGACATGGACGAGTACGTGGCCGCCGCCCTCCGCTCGGGAGCCGCGGGCTTCCTCCTCAAGGACACCGACCCGGAGCAACTGCCTTATCTCATACGCACGTTGGCGGCCGGCGGGGTCGTCCTGTCGTCCCGGGTGACCCGGACCGTGATCGACGGGTACCTGGACAACGGGCCCCGCGAGGCCGCCGTCCGGCTCGTGGACCGGCTGACCGGGCGGGAGCGGGACGTCCTGGTCCTCATCACGGAGGGGCTGTCCAACACCGACATCGGTGACCGGATGCATCTGAGCACGGGCACGGTCAAGGACCATGTGAGCGCGCTGCTCACCAAGCTGGAGGTGGGCAGCCGGGTGCAGGCGGCGCTGCTGGCCGAGCGGGCGGGTCTGCTCAGGCGGTCGCACTCCGTCGGCGGCGGACCCGGACGGGAGGCCCGGTGAGGGCCTTTTCCGGCGCCCCGCATCCATGGATCACGGACGCCGTGCTCGTCGCGGCCTCCCTGGCGGACGTGTGGATCCACGACGTCGGCCCCCATCACCCGCAGGAGCTGTCCGCCGCCCTGCTCGCGGCCTGCGCGCTCGTCGTACGCCGCCGGCTGCCGCTGCCGACCTTCCTGCTCACCCTTCCGACGGCCCTGTTCACTGACGCGGTCTTCGCGACGCTGGTGGCGCTGTACACCCTCGCCTCGCGCACCCACCACCGGGTGCCGCTGGCCGTGTGCGCGCTGGGGTTCACGGTGTGCGACCTGACCTGGTGGTCGTGGCCGTCACCGGAGTTCACCGACCTCGACGACCGCCAGGCCCTGATCCCGCTCTCCTACAGCGTGGCGCAGGCGACCGCGCCCGTCTTCCTGGGGCAGCTCGTCCAGGCCCGCCGGGAGCTGTCGCTGCGTCTGGTCGAGGTCTCCGAGGCACGCGAGCACGAACGGCTGTTGATCGCGCAGAGCGTCCTGGCGACGGAACGCGCCCAGCTCGCCCGGGAGATGCACGACGCCGTCTCCCACCAGGTCAGTCTGATCGCCGTGCGCGCCGGAGCCCTCCAGGTCGGCAGCCGGGACACGGAGGCGAAGGAGGCCGCGGCGACGATACGGCTGCTGAGCGTGCAGACCCTGGACGAGCTGCGGCACATGGTCGGCATACTGCGGGCCTCCGGCAGCCGCCCCACCGAACTGACCCCGCAGCCCTCGCTCGCCGACCTCGACCGGCTGGTCGCCGGCAGCGGCATCGACACCGACCTGCGGACCGACCTGCCGGTGGATCTGCCGCCGCCGGTCCAGCGCGCCGTCTACCGCACCGTGCAGGAAGCCCTCACCAACATCCGCAAGCACGCTCCCGGTGCCACCGCCACCATCCGGGTGCGCCGGCGGGACGGCACGCTGCGCGCGACCGTCACGAACACCGCGCCCGGCCGCCCCGCCCTCTCGCTGCCGGGTGCCCACCACGGCCTGATCGGTCTGCGCCAGCGGGCCGAACTCCTCGGCGGAACGGTCACCACCAGGCATCTGCGGGACGGCGGCTACGAACTGCGTCTGGAGCTGCCGGTCGACGGTGCGCAATGAGCCCTCGGGGTCCGACACCTGACGTGCCCCGGGCCTCGCCCGGCCCGGGGCACTCGGTTCACCCGACACTCGGATATCTGACGCTCACCCACCTGCTATGCGATGCCGACGGGCTGCCCCCGGACTCCGCTCCGACCCGTCAAACGGAACGTTTCCTCCATGCCGTCCGCCCGGTCCGACCGGTCCGACCGGCCCCTTCGATCCATCAGGTCCGTCCGGTCCGTCCGGTCCGTCCGGTCCGTCCGGTCCGTCCGGTCCGTCCGCAGCGCCAGGATTCCCGCACGCAACGCGGTCACCACCAGATGCGTACGGTTCTTCGCGCACAACTTCTCCCGGATGCTGCGCATATGGGACGCCACCGTGCGCGGCGAGATCGACAGCTGACGGGACATGTCCGCGTCCGACATGCCGTGGGCTGCCAGAAGGAGGATCTCCATTTCCCGGGCGCTGAGTCGGCCGGTGCTGTCCACTGCCATGGGTGCCTGCCTTGTTCAAAGTGGGGGTCGAGGACCCGCTGTCGTCCGTTGGCTGCGCCGTGACTCTTCCGTGACTCCCGGGCACCGGCCATCGACCGTTCGACCGATACCCGGCAGTAGGCATCGGCCGATCGGCCCGGCCTCTCGCTCCGGGGCGGAACTTTCGCCGGGTAAGCGTCAACCGCCCGATTCGGCACCGGAGTTCGCCCGGCCGGCTTCCCGGGACCGCCGGTCCGGCCGGGTGATCCATGGCATGCTCGGCCGCGTGAGCAGCACCCCCACACGTGTGATGATCGCCGACGATCAGGATCTGATCCGGACCGGTTTCCGTCTCATCCTCGACGCCCAGGAGGGCATCGAGGTGATCGGGGAGGCAGCCGACGGACTCGCGTGCGTGGAGTCTGCGCGCGCCCTGCGGCCGGATGTGTGCCTGGTGGACATCCGGATGCCGAAGCTGGACGGACTGGAGGTGACCCGGCTGCTGGCCGGGCCGGGGGCCACACACCCCACCCAGGTCGTGGTGGTCACCAGCTTCGACCAGGACGACTACCTCAACATCGCGCTGCGCAACGGAGCGTGCGGCTTCCTCCTCAAGGACGCGGCGCCCGCGTTGCTGATCGAGGCGGTGCGGGCGGCGGCGCGCGGTGACGCGTTGGTCTCGCCCTCGGTGACCGTCCGACTGCTGAAGCAGCTGGAGCAGCGGGCGGCGGCCCCCGCCGGGTTGACCGGGGCGCCCGAAGCCTCGCTCAGCGCACGGGAGTTGGAGGTCGCCCGACTGGTCGCGGTGGGCCGGACCAATCAGGAGATCAGCGACGAGCTGTGCCTGTCGCTGTCCACCGTGAAGACCCATCTGGGTCACATCCACCACAAGCTCGGCGTACGCAACCGCGTCGAGGTGGCCGCGTGGGCCTGGGCCAACGGAACGGTACGGACAGGGCACTGACGAGGATTCTGTGAACATCCTGTAATGGATCTATGACGCTCCCCACAGATCGATCCACCCTCTGCCGGGGAAGCATGTGCGTGCCTAGCCTCCGGTTGTATGACAACTTCGTCACTCGCGGCACTGTCGGCACTCTCGGCACGAGCGACCCAGCCGCACCACCACGGCCGACCTCGGTTACCCGCGCGACGGCTGGACCACCGCGCCCTGTACCCGGCGCTCGGCGTGCTGTGGCTGCTCGACGTGGCCCTCATCGTGACGCAGCAACGGGGCCCCCTCGACTGGTTGCCGCTGGTGACGGGACCGGTCGCCCTGGCCCTGGTGCTCGTGCCCGAAGCACGGCTGAGCATCACCTGGCGCACGGGGTTCTGTGCGGCCGTCTCGACGACGGTGACCCTGGGCACCTCGCTGCTGGGGTGGGCCATGCCCGAGTGGGGGCTGCTGGAGACGGCGTGCATGCTGGTCCTGCTCGCCCGTACCTGCCGCCACGTGGCCCGGCCCCGGGTCGCTCTGGCGCTGGCCGCGGCGATGGGGGCCAGCGTCATCGACGAACCCCTGCGCACCGGGGGTACGGGGATCACCCTCACCTACCCGTTCCTGCTGACGTTCGCGGTCGGCGGCGCCGTCGGCGCGGGGTGCTACCTGCGGACCCTGGACGCCCGGCGTCGCCGCACGATCGCCGCCGTACGGCTCGCGGAGCGGATCCAACTCGCCCGGGAACTGCACGACTTCGTCGCCCACCACGTGACGGGCATCATCGCCCAGGCGCATGCCGCCGGTGTCATCCACGAGAGCGCGCCCCAGCAGGTCGGCCCCATCCTGGGCAACATCGCCGAGGCCGGGCAGCGGACCATGGACTCCATGCGCCGCCTGATCCGGGTGCTGCGCGAGGACGGCGAACAGGTCTCCCTCGAACGCCCCGAGGAGCCGTACGGCGAACTCACCGGACTGGTATCGGAGTTCAGCGGGCAGGGTGACGGTTCGACCGCCCAGCTGGAGATCACCGGAGCCGCCCGCAGAAGCGCTCTGCTGCCCGAGGTGGGCTCGGCGGTCCACCGGGTGGTGCAGGAGGCGCTGACCAACGTACGGCGGCACGCGCCGGGCACCCAGGCCACGGTGCGCGTCCACCGCACCCGCGACGACCTGCTGCGGGTCGACGTCTACAACGAGGGGCCCGTGCGGCGGCACTCCCGCCCCACCGGGGGGCGCGGCGGCTACGGCCTGATCGGGCTGCGGGAGCGGGCGGAGGCGGTCGGGGGTTCCCTGACGGCGGGCCCGGACGACGACGGCGGCTGGTGGCTCATCGCGCATTTCCCCGTGCTCCAGAAAACCGCTCCCCCGGAATCCGAGGAGGGCTCCGCGACGGGTTCCGCATCGGGTTCGGTCTCCCGTCGGACCTCCGGACGCCATGCGAAGCCGCACGCGCCCGCAGCGCCCGAACCGGACATGAGCTGGGACGCGAGTTAGGCGTTCCGGGGACGAGAATTAGGCAATTCTGCGAATCGCGCCGGGACGGCCGATCGCTCTATCGTTTGGGAGCCAAAGGCGCCGGGACGGCCTTCCCTCGTCCCGCAGAGTGGTGAATCGGCCCGGGCGGGCCCTTCGCGGGGCCCGTTCCGTCCTTTTCCGTCCACCACCGCGCGAGCCGCGCGGACCGGCGCCGATCGTCGAGCACACGTGGGAGACGTATGACTACGGCCGTCGTGGTGGGCAGCGGTCCGAACGGTCTCGCCGCGGCCGTGTTCCTCGCCCGGGAGGGCGTCGAGGTCACCGTCCTCGAAGCGGCCGACACCATCGGAGGGGGCACCCGCACCAGCGAACTGACGCCGGGTCTCCTGCACGACCACTGCTCCGCCACCCACCCCATGGCCGTGGGCTCCCCGTTCCTGCGGAGCCTCGACCTCGGCCGGCACGGGCTGACCTGGTGCCTGCCGGAGATCGACTGCGCGCATCCGCTGGACTCCGGCGAGGCAGGGGTCCTGCACCGGTCGGTCGAGAAGACGGCCGACGGCCTCCCCGGCGGTGACGGCCGCAGGTGGCGGCGGGCCTTCGGACCGCTCGTGGACGGTTACGACGCGCTGGCCGAGGACCTCATGCGGCCGCTCGCGCACGTGCCGCGCCACCCCTTGCGCCTCGCGTCCTTCGGACCGCGGGCACTGCTGCCGACCGCCGCGGTGGCCCGGCGATGGCGGTCCGAGAGCGCCCGTGCCCTTTTCGCCGGTGTGGCCGCCCACGCCTTCCGCCCGTTCGACCGGCCCGCGAGCGCCGCGATCGGTCTGACGATCATCGCCGCCGGCCACCGGCACGGCTGGCCGGTGGCCGCGGGCGGCTCCCGGGCGATCAGCGACGCGCTGGCCGCTCAGCTCACGGAGTTCGGGGGCCGGATCGAGACCGGGACGCGGGTGCGCTCCCGGGCCGATCTCCCCCCGGCCGACCTGGTCCTCTTCGACCTGGGCCCCGGGGCCGTGGCCGACATCCTGGGGGATCTGCTGCCGGGCCGGGTGGCCCGGGCCTACCGGCGCTACCGCCAGGGCCCCGGCGCCTTCAAGGTGGACTTCGCGGTCCAGGACGGAGTGCCCTGGACCAGCGCGGCGGCCCGCCGGGCCGGGACCGTCCATCTCGGCGGGCCCTACGCGGAGGTCGCCGCCACCGAGCGGGCCGTCCACGCGGGCCGTATGCCGAAGCGGCCGTTCGTGCTGGTCGGTCAGCAGTACCTGGCCGACCCGCAGCGCTCGAAGGGCGACGTCCATCCCGTGTGGACGTACGCACACGTGCCGCACGGCTACGACGGCGACGCCACGGAGGCGATCGTCGCGCAGATCGAGCGCTTCGCCCCCGGCTTCCGCGAGCGGGTCCTGGACATGGCCGTCCGCGCACCGGCCGGGTTCGAGGAGTACAACCCGAACTACGTCGGCGGTGACATCGTCGCCGGGGCCAACACCGCCTTCCAGCTCGTCATGCGGCCCCGCCCCGCGCTCGACCCCTACAGCACCGGTGTGCCGGGCATGTACCTCTGCTCGGCGGCCACGCCGCCGGGCGCCGGCGCCCACGGCATGTGCGGCGCGAACGCCGCCGCGTCGGCCCTGCGCCACCTCGGGCGGCGACGCGGCAAGGAATGAGCGCACCATCCCCCCGAAAGGCCTGGACCGAATCGGTCCAGGCCTTTTTCGTGCCCGTTGAATGCAGGTTCCCACGCGAAAGCAGGCGACCGAGAATAGGTATTTTTATCGATGCGGAGGCGGTCGGCGAGAGCCTAATGTTTTCTCCAGAAGGACACCGGAAGAAAAGAACTTCCGAAGTCCCGAAAGTGAGAGGAAGAAAGAAATGAGCAGCATCGAGAACGCGCTGAACAGCGTGGAGATCCCCGTCGAGGGTGTCGTCTACGTCGCCGCTCGCCCGACCCTGGGCACGCCGCGCATCGCGCGGATCGGCCGGATCGCCCAGGCGGCCGAGGGGGTGGGCGCCATCGCGGCGGCCGCCACCGCCGCGGTCGGCGTCGCCCAGGCCGCCGAGGCCAACAACCTGGCGGCGGAGGCCAACGCCCAGAACGCGGCCGCCCTCGCGGCGGTCGGTGGCGCGCCCGCGGCCTGACGACCGGCGCTGGACACATAAGGAACCCGCTGTCGGACCAGAGGGCTGTTCTGGTCCGACAGCGGGTTCCTCCGCACGCGAAAAACGTGCTCAAAAGTACCAGGAAAAGAGGTTCCATGAAACTCGTCCGAAGGATCAATTCCGCGGTGCCGGGCCGGATCGCCTCCGCGGTGTTCAGCCCGATACCGGTGGGCCGGGACCGTGCGCTGGGCCTGTCGGAGCGGCTGGCCGCCGCGACGAGCCTCACCTCGTCCCTCGAATACCTCACGCAGCGCCACGAGATGGGCAAGGGGGGCATGAACGACTGGGAGATCGCCAAGGACAGCATCGCCCACGCGAACCCGCTGGTGCGCCGGCTGATCGACATCGCCAGCGGACCACGGACCACGACGGCACTGCACGTCACACGAGCCGGGGTCGCCTGCGCCATGCTGCTGCCGGGCAGGTCGCCCTGGCGCGGGGCGGGCAGCCTCTTCCTCGGCGCGACCTCCGCCCTGCTCGGCCCCCGCCAGCACTACGGCAGCGACGGCGCCGACCAGGTGGCGACCCTCGTCCAGCTCGCCACCGGCGGCGCCCGCCTGGTGCCCTCGCCGGCCGCCAAGGACGCCCTTCTCTGGTACGTGGCCCTGCAGTCCAACCTCTCCTACCTGATATCCGGCTGGGTCAAGCTGCTCGGCCCGGACTGGCGCGACGGCTCCGCCCTGCCCGGGGTGATGCGCACCCACACCTACGGCCACCAGGGCATGCACACCTGGATCAGGAACAACCCCCGGGCCGCCAGACTGCTCGCCCACGGCGTGCTGGCCCTGGAGTGCCTCTTCCCGCTCGCCTATCTCAAGGAGGGCCGGCTGACCCGCCCCGTCCTCGCGAGCGCCGCCGCGTTCCATCTCGCCAACGGCTACTTCATGGGGCTCGGCAGGTTCGCGACCGCGTTCCCCGCGATGCACCCCCTGATCGCCTACACCGCGGCCCCCCGCGCCCACCCGGCCGTCGCGGGACGGGACGACCGCGCCCTGCCCGCCGCGCTCACCGCTCTCGCGGGGGCCACGGCGGCCGCGGCCGTCACCGCCGTCCAACGGCGCATGCGCGCCACCGAGGGCTGGCGGACCTCCCGCGTGCTGACGACCCGTCACGGCAACCGGCTCCAGTACGAGGAGATGGCGGCGGGCGACACCGATCGCCCCGTCTTCGTGCTCGCCGCCGGTCTGCTGTCCACCAGCGAGCACTACGCCTGGATCAGCGAGCGCCTGTCCTACGAGACCACGTACGGCGTCATCACCTACGCCCGCGCCGGGTACGCCGGAAGCCGTCGCCGGGCGGTCACCGCGTACCGGCTCACGGAGTCCGTCGACGACCTCGTCGACCTGGTGAACGGGGCCGTGGCACCCCACCGCCAGGTGATCCTGGTCGGCCACTCGATCGGCGGAGAGCTCGCCCGTCGTGCCGTCCGGCACCTCGGCGACCGGGTGCACGGCGTCGTGTACCTCGACTCCTCGCACCCGGACCAGTTCAACCGCTCCGCCCAGCAGCGGGTGACCGGCGCCGGCCTCGGCAGCACCTTCGCGTCCATGAGCCGGGCACTGCGCCTGGGCACCGGGGCCCTGCTGACCCGCCCGTGGTGGATCAAAGAACTGCCCGCCGCCTACCACGACAAGGTCTTCGCCCAGTACGGCGACGCGCGGATGTGGTACGCGGCCCGCCGCGAATGGGCGGCGCTGCAGGAGGACTTCAAGACGTTCTCCGGACCGCTCGACCGGATCGACGGCGTGCCCGCCCTGGTGATCTCCGCCCAGCGGACCGTGGACCGCGACCCCGAGCAACTGCTGATGCACCGTGAACTCGCCGAGGCGCACCGCCGGGCGCCCAGCCAGACGGTGGTCGTCGAGGGCGCGGGACACGACTCCCTGCTGATCAACAGCCGCTACGCCCACCAGGTCACCGACCGCGTCCTCACGTTCTTCCAGGGCGTCGAGGACGAGGCCCGGGCTCCCCGGCCGACCCGGTCCGTCACGCTCGACAAGGAGACCGCGCGATGAGCACCCCCCGACGTCTCCCGTCGCGAAACCCGTTCACCGGCGAGGGCGCGGCCTGGCGGATCGCCGGCGCCGCCATGCTGGTCGTCACCGTCGCCGGTCAGCACCCCTTCGAGCAGTTCTCCCGGTTCCGTGCCAAGGACGTGCTGTCCCTGGTGCCGAACTGGCGGTTCTTCGCCCCCAACCCCTGTATGCACGACAGCCACTTCCTGTACCGCACGGTGGACGCGGACGGCAGCGCCTCGCCGTGGCACGACGCGTTCGCGACCGAGACCCGCAAGCCCCGGCACATCGTGTGGTTCCCGACCCGCCGCGCGGACAAGGGAATCGTCGACGCGTGCGCCGACATCCTGCCGACCCTGGAGTTCGGCGGCTTCGAGGGGGCCGCGCGCACCCCCGGGTACCGGATGGTCGCCGAGCACCTGCGTGTCCTCATCGGGTCCCGGGGGCCCGTGCCCGAGGACGTCCGGGGCTTCCAGTTCGCCCTGGCCAAGGGCACCGGCTTCGACACGCGCCACCGTCCCTCGCTGATGTTCGTCTCCCCGTTCGTCCCCCTCGACCCGCAGGCCCCGGGCACCCCGCTGACGCGGGTCCCGGCCAAGACCCCCGCGAAGGTGTGACCATGGACCACGCGACCCCCTTCATCCTCCTCGGCCTCCTGATCTTCGCGGTCGGCCTGCTCAAGGCGGGCCTGCGGCTCGCCAGGGACCGCGCCGAACCGGACGAGGACGGCAGGGAGCACGAGTGAACCGGGCGCGGGCGGCCGCCGTGGGACCGGGGACGCGCGATGAGTGACCGTCCGGCCGGCCGGGGACGGCACACACGCCCGCAGGACCCGCCGGTGAACCTGGAGAAGGAGGCCGGCCCCGGTGTCGGGCGGCGCGCCGCCCACCGGGCGGTTCCCCAGCTCAACCTGCATCTGCTGTGGGGTGAGGGCGCCAAACCCTGGCGGGCCATGGGCCGGCACCGCCGTCTGGTCCTGCTCGGCATCCTCCTCGGCCTGCTGGGCGCCGCGACGTCCCTGGCCCAGCCCGCCGTCATCGGCGGACTGGTCGCCGCCGTCGGGGAGGGCCGCTCACTGACCGGCCCGATCATGGTGGGCGCGGCCCTGTTCATCGCCGACGCGCTCCTGGGCGCGGCCCACTCGTACGTCATCGGGCTGGCCGGCGAGAACATCGTCTACGACATCCGCCGGACCCTGGCCGCACGGCTGCTGCGCTCCCGGTTCAGGGCCTACAGCAATCTGCAGCAGGGCGATGTGTTCTCCCGGATGGTCAGCGACACCATGCTCGCCCGCTCCACGATGACCCACGCGATCGACAGCATCCTCAACAACAGCTTCCTGGTGGTCGGCGGGATCGTCCTGATGGCCTGGATCGACACGGTGCTGCTCACCGCCACCCTGGTCTGCCTGGGCGCGACCAGCGTCGTCTCGCTCTATCTGGCGCGCGGGGTGCGCAGGGTGTCGGTGCGCAACCAGACCGATCTGGGTACCTTCGGCACCGCGCTGCTGCGGGTGCTGGGGGCGATGCCGACCGTGAAGGCGTCGCGTGCCGAGGCCAGGGAGGCCGAGGGGATCGCGGCCATCGCGCGGCGGGCCCGGAAGTCGGGGATCAAGGTGACGGTGATGTCGTCGCTGCTCGACCCGACCATGAGCATCGGCACGCAGCTCGCGCTGACGGTCGTCATCGGTCTGGGCGCGGCCCGCACCGCGACCGGGGCCATGCCGACCGCCGATCTGACGGCGTTCATCCTCTATCTGTTCTACCTGGTGGCGCCGTTGCTGACGTTGTTCGAGTCGATCGCGCAGTTCCAGATCGGCAGGGCGTCGGTGGAACGGCTCGCGGAGCTCGGCAAGATCGAGGTCGAGACGGATCCGGAGGGCGGTCGGCCGGCGGAACGGCCGCGCGCCGCCCGCTCGTTCGGGCGGGGGTACGAGCCCGGTCTCACCTTCGACGGTGTCCGGTTCTCCTATCCGGGCAGCGACAAGGTCGTCCTCGACGGGGTCTCCTTCACCGTCCCGGCCGAGGGGCTGACCGCCGTCGTGGGCCCTTCCGGCGGCGGCAAGTCCACCGTCTTCCAGCTGATCGAGCGGCTCTTCGACCCGGTGTCCGGCGCGATCCGCATCGACGGCACGGACATCACCGACCTGCCGCTCAACCGGCTGCGGTCCATCGTCGGCTACGTCGACCAGGACCACACCCTGCTGCGCGGCACCGTCCGGGAGAACCTCACCTACAGCGCGCCGGACGCCGACGACAAGGACATCGCCGAGGCGCTGCGCATGGCCAACCTGACCGAGGTGATCGCCGCGCTCCCCCAGGGCCTCGACACCCCGCTCGGCGACCGGGGTGCCGGACTGTCGGGCGGTCAGCGCCAACGCCTCGCCATCGCCCGTACGTTGCTGCAGGCCCCCCGGTTCCTGCTGCTGGACGAGGCCACCGCGAACCTCGACACCGAATCGGAGAACGCGCTGCGCGACAGCATCGCGATGATCTCGGGTTTCTGCTCGGTCATCGCCATCGCCCACCGGCTGTCCACGGTCACCGAGGCCCAGCAGATCGTCGTGCTCGACCGGGGGCGGGTGCACGCCATGGGCACGCACGACGAACTCCACCGGCACAGCGAGCTGTACCGCCGGCTCGCCCGGCTCCAGGAACTCAGCGACCTGGCGTCCTGACACGACATCCCGACAGGAGAACGCATCCCGACAGGAGAAGTTCATGAACGACTTTCTGCTCATCCCGTCCGTGGTGGCCCTCGGCATCGTCGGGTTCCTGATCGCCACCCGGGCCGTCAGCACCCCCGCCGTCCTCGGCGTCGCCCTCGTGGTGCTGCTCGGTGCCTGCTCCCAGGCCAGACGGAACGACCGTCCGAGGACCACCACACCCAAGAAGCGGAGGCACCACCCATGAGCACAACCACCACGTCCGGCATCGTCGACGACATCGGTTACGGCCGGCAGTTCGACGGCTGGTACCACCGTCTCTTCCCCGATGACGCGTCCGTCGTCGCAGAGGTGGAACTCCTGGCCTCGCTGCACCCCGACCCGGCCTCGGGGACGGTCGAGTTCGGTGTCGGCAACGGGCGCGTCGCCCTACCGCTCTCCCGCCGGATCGGCAGGATCACCGGAGTCGACTCCTCGCCGGAGATGCTCGACCTGCTGCGCCGGGACCTCACCGGGGACACCCCCGTGGAGCCCGTGCACGCCGACATCCGCACCTACACCGCCGACGGCACCGTGGGACTCGTGTACGCGATCTGCGCCACCCTCTCGATGCTGCTGACCCCCGAGGAGCAGGGGCAGGCCGTGCGGCGCGCCGCCGATCTGCTCGCCCCCGGCGGCCGACTGCTCGTGGAGACCCACAACAAGGCGGCCATCATCGCCCTGCACGAGGGCAGCGCCCGCGCCACGTACTTCTCGCCCTACCCGGAGCCGGGTACCGGCCTGCAGAGCCACTCCGTCCTCCTGCCGGAGGGATCCCTGTGGCACCTCTCCCACGTCTGGTACGAGTCCGACGGCACCACCCGGGTCGGCACCGAGGTCTCCCGGCTGACGGCCCCGGAGGAGTTCGACGCCTACGCCGTCGCGGCCGGCCTGGAACCGGAGCGCCGCTGGGGCGACTGGCCCGCCGACGCGGCCCCGTACGGCCCGGACTCGCCCCTGGCCATCTGCGCCTACGTCAAGCCCGGCCCGTAGCGGTTCGGGTTCACCGCGCGACGTCGTCCCGGGTGAGGAGCCGCGCCGAGGGCCCAGGGTGGATGCGGGCCTGGCGCGGGGTCAGCGGTCCGTGCCCCTCCTCGCAGACGACCACGGCCCGCACGGTGTCGCCGCACTCCGTGTGGCGCACCTCCAGGGGCGTCCCCTCGGGGTCGGCCGTGTACCGGTCGCCCCACTGCTTGAGGGCGATCATCGCGGGCCACAGGTCCCAGCCCTTCCGTGTGAGCCGGTACTCACGGCGGGTACGGCTGCCGGGCTCCTGGTAGGCGGCGGTCTCCAGGATCCCGGCCGCGACCAGCTTGCGCAGCCGGTCCGCCAGGACGGCGTCGGACAGCCCGACGTGCCGCCGGAAGTCGTCGAAACGCCGGACGCCGTTCATGGCGTCCCGCAGCAGCAGCAGCGACCACTTCTCGCCGACCAGGTCCAGCGTCCGGTGGACCGTGCAGTTCTCCGCGCTCGTCTCCAGCCACCTCATGCGCTCATCCTAGGCTGACTTCGTGATTGACAGCCAGAAGGAGGCACAGCTAGCTTCATTCGGAAAAGTCAGCCAGCGTCGGGAGTGGAAATGCGCAGGTCACGTACGTTCGCGTGGGAGGACCCCACTGTTTCCGCCCAGGCCGTCGGTGACCACACGGGGCTCGGGTTCCTCCGGGAGATGCTCGCCGGGCGCCTGCCCGCCCCGCCGGTGGCCGCCACCCTGGGCTTCACCCTGGAGGAGGCAGAGCACGGCAGGGTGGTCTTCGTCCTGGTGCCGGGCGAGGAGCACTACAACCCGATCGGCAGCGTCCACGGCGGCGTGTACGCCACCCTCCTGGACTCGGCGGCCGGGTGCGCGGTGCAGTCCGTGCTGCCGCAGGGCATGGGGTACACCTCGCTCGACCTGACCCTGAAGTTCCTGCGCCCGATCACCGTCGACACCGGCAAGGTCCGCGCCATCGGCACCGTCCTCAACAGCGGACGCCGCACGGCCCTGGCCCAGGCCGAGCTCCGTGACACCGAGGACCGACTGCTGGCCCACGCCACCAGCAGCTGCATGCTCTTCCCCCTTCTCCTTTAAAAAAATTCCAACCCCAAAAAAAAGGAAA
>NZ_JARGEE010000243.1:0-13992 GCF_033794485.1 Streptomyces sp. MB09-02B | reverse complement strand
ACGTCTCCCTCCCCTCCGCCGCCCTGGGCCGCAGCGCCCCGGTGCGGCTGATCCTCCCCTCCTCCTTCGACGCGCAGCCAAACCGGACGTATCCCGTGCTGTACCTCCTCCATGGCGCGCACGACGACCACACGTCATGGACCCGGGAGACGGACATCGAGGCCTTCACGGCGGGCCGGGAGCTGATCGTGGCGATGCCGGACGCGGGACCGACCGGCATCCCCACCGCCTGGCGCAGCGGCCCGGACTACGAGACGTTCCAGGTCGAGGAGGTCCCGGCGCTGCTCGCCCGGCAGTACCGGGCGTCCGGGGTCCGGGTGGTCGCCGGTGTCTCTACGGGCGGCTACGGGGCCATGGCGCACGCGGCACGCCACCCGGGGAGGTTCGCCGCGGCGGCCTCGTACAGCGGCATCCTCGACACCATGGCGCCCGGGGTGCCGAACCTGATGGAAGCCATCGTGTCCCGCGAGAACCTGGCGCCCCGGTCGCTGTGGGGCAGCCCGGTCCTGAACCTGCTCACCTGGCGGGACTTCAACCCGCGTTCCCGGGCGGCGGGGCTGCGCGGCACCCCCCTGTACGTGTCGAGCGGCAGCGGAGTGGTCGGCGGTGTCGGCGACTGGCTGCCCGAGGCGCTGGAGAGCCTGCTCTGGCCGTCCGCCCACGCGTTCACGGACACGCTCGCGTCGCTCCGGGTGCCGGTGACGACCCACTTCTACGCGGGCGGAGGGCACGGCTGGGCCTACTGGAAGCGGGAGTTCGGCACATCGTGGCCGATGCTCGCCGGTGCGCTGGGGGTGCCGGCGTGAGGCCGGTGCCGTCGGGGCACGGAACGGAGCGCAGGGCACGTCCGTCGAACCCTGGACTTGTCCCTCGCCCCACGGGCGTCAGCCCGCGGGTGAGCCGCTTCCGGGTGAAAGGAGGGTCCGCCGTGGCTGCCCCCGTCCCGCCGTACGGCGTACCGAACGGTCCCGGCACCGCCCCGGTGCCGCCCGAACTGGTCACACTGCTGCGCGAACACCTGAAGGATGTCGCCGACCAGGTGGAGGAGGAGGTGTGCAGACAGGTCCCGGAGTACGCCTCCCGGTCGCTCGACGGAGCGAGCCGCGCACTGCTCAGATCGGGGGTCGTGCAGGCGCTCACCCTGTTCGTCGACCACATCGCCGATCCGCGCGGCCGGGGAGACTCGATCACCGCGATCTATCACGAGCTGGGGCGTGGCGAGGCGTTGGAGGGCCACAGCCTCGAAACACTGCAGTCCGCGCTGCGGGTCGGAGGGCTGCACGCCTGGCGGCTGCTGGGCCGCACGACGGAGGAGCTCGGGTTGGACTCCTCGGTCATGGCCAGACTGGGTGAACTGGCGTTCCGGACGGTGCACGAGGTGGCCGAGGCCGCGGCGGCGGGGTACGCGGAGGGGCAGCTGCGCAGCACGGACGAGCTGGAACGGCGCCGAGGGCGGCTGCTCGCCCTGTTGCTGGGCGAGAGGCCGGTGTTGCCGGAGGCGGTGCGTGACCTGGCGCACGGCGCCCGGTGGTCCGTGCCGACGCACGTCGCGGTCGTCGTCCTCGCGGCCTCGCCCGACCGGCGGGAGGAGCGGCCGTTGGCCGCCGCCGGGGCGCTGGTGGACATGGAGTCCCGGCCACCACGGATGCTCGTGCCCGACCCGGACGGCTCGGGCGGCTTCGGCGGCCGGGCGTTCACGCTCGCACTGCGGGGGCGGCCGGCCGCGATCGGGCCGTCGGTTCCGCTCACGGAGGCCGCCCGTTCGCTGCGCTGGGCCACCCGGGCGCTCGGGTTGATGGGGCGCGGCATCCTGCCCCGGCAGGGCGTGGTGCGCTGCGCGGACCATCTGTCGACCCTGCTGCTGCACAGCGACGAACCGATGCTCGACCACCTCCGGTCTCAGGTGCTGGCCCCGCTGGACTCGGTCGCCGAGGGGCCGCGCGGCCGGCTCGCCGAGACCCTGCTGGCGTGGCTGCTCGGCGGCAGCAACGTGCCCGATGTCGCCGCCCGCCTCCACATCCACCCGCAGACGGTCCGCTACCGCCTGCGGCAGCTGGAGAAGCTCTTCGGCGAGGCCCTGCACGACCCCGGTGCCCGGCTGGACCTCATCCTCGCCCTGCGGGCGGAGGCTGTGCGTGACGACGACACATTCACCGAATAAAGTCGTCGACTCACCTCGGCGCAAAAACAAAAGCGATTTTTGAATTCTCGTCCATAACACCCGGTCCGGCAGAGCGAATATCTTCGGGACGTCCTTTTCCACAGGCGCTCCACGCGCCCCACCCTCAAAGGATCCCCATGCGCATCCGCTTGTGCCTCGCCGCGCTCTCGTTGGCCGGCGGGGCCGGACTGGCCACCGTCTCGGCACCCACGGCCACGGCCGCGGCCTGCACGGACATCGACGTCGTCTCAGCTCGCGGCACGTTCGAGCCGGGCACGCTCGGCTTCATCGTCGGCGACCCCGTGTATTCGGCGCTGCAGAAGAAACTCACGGGCAAATCCCTGTCCAGCTACAGGGTGAACTATCCCGCGGACCTTTCCCTCACCTCGGCCGCGCAGGGAAACGCGGACCTGGTGAACCATGTCAGGAGCCAGGCCGCCGCCTGCCCGAACCAGCGTTTTATTCTGGTCGGCTATTCGCAGGGCGCCAATGTCGTCGACAACTCCATCGGCATCAGCAGCGCCGGCGCGGTGGTCGGCAGCCCCATCGTGGCCACCATTCCCGCCGCGCTCGAACCGAAGGTCTCCTCGGTGCTGCTGTTCGGCAACCCGATCCGGGCCCTGGGCAAGAGCGTCACGGGCACCTACCAGAGCCGCACCATCGACTTCTGCGCGGCCGGTGACCCGGTCTGCGAGAACGGCGGGGGCGACACGGGCGCGCACCTGAGCTACCGGGCGAACGCGGACGCGGCGGCGGCCTTCGCCGCGACCAAGGTCTGACCGACGCCCCGCACGGAGGCGAAGGGCCCGGGATGGATCGGAGATCCTCCCGGGCCCTTCTTCCATGGGGGCGATGGCTACTCGGTGTTCCGCGTGAACTCCGTGAGACTCCTGGAGACGGGTTCGGGACGGCCGTCGTTCTGGACGGGCGCGGCGGTCAGCACGTCCAGGTGCTGGTAGCCGTCGGCGACCACCGGGTCCAGGTCGGCCGGGACGCGGCCCGCGAGCAGTCCGTCGCCCGCCAGGACGGTGAGCGTCGGGTTGGCGGTGAGGCCGTCCGGGTGGACGACGAGGCGCTTCACCTGGGGCGAGGTGGCGAGTTGGAGGTCGGTGACCAGCTTGGTGGGGAAGTACTGCTCGGTGAAGTCCAGCGGTTGCTGGGCCATACTGCGGGCCAGTTCCTGGATGTCGGTGACCTCCTTGCCCGCGCCGGTGAACGGGGTTCCGTCCGCCGAGCGGTGGCCGGGATCGTCGGGGTCGCCGACGCGGTCGTAGTTGCGCCAGGTGTAGAGCGGGCCGCCCGGCCGGTCGGGGATGGCCTTGTACTCGCTGCCGAACAGCGCCGGTTGTGCGGTGCTCCCGTTGGCGACGGGGAAGTTCTTGTCGGCGATCGGCCCGCCGTCGAAGAAGCCCACGCTGCTCTGGAGGAACGCCAGCGGCACGGAGTGGTCGTCCATCAGCGCGCCGAGGACCGCCTCGTTGGTGAGCCGGAAGTCCTTCACCGCCGGTGAGCCGGAGAGGAAGGTGGCGGTGTCCTCGGAGAACAGGAAGCGGTTGGTGACCTCGATGTTGGTGTTGAGGGGCAGATAGCCGGGCAGGGTGGCCTCGCCGTCCGGGTCCTGCAGCGCGCCCAGGCCGGCGATGGCCAGCAGGGTCATCATCTCGGGGTTGAGGAGCACGGGCGCGGACAGGGTGCGGGAAAGGAGCCCGCTGTCGAGCCCGGCCTGTACGGCGCCGTAGCCGAGGCCGATGTCGGGCAGGTTGGTGTCGTCCGGGATGCTGCCGCTGAGGTCCGCGAGCGAGGTGGAGACGGTGGTGTCGAGGGCGAAGTAACCGGCGCACTGGCGGTGTCCGGCGTCGGCCGTGGTGGTCCGGTCGCCGTCGAAGTCGGCGGTCGCGAAGTACCCGGTGATGACTCCGCCGAGCGAGTGCCCGCCGCACAGCACCTTCTCCTTGCGCACCCGCTGGTCGGGCAGTTCGGCGGTGAGCAGGTCGTACTGGTCGCGGACGGTCCGTTCGATCCCGAGCTTCGCCATCCAGCCGAGGGCGCCGTTGCCGACGTAGCCGTCGAAGGTGCGGCCCTCGACCTGCTTGTCCCGGTAGTAGTAGTCGACTGCCGTGTGCTGGTCGCCGGAGGCCACGCCGGTGCGGTCCTCCAGGCAGTTGGAGCGCCGGTCGAGGGCCCAGAACTCGATGTGCCGGCCCTGTTCGGCGGCTCGGGCGACGGTGTTGCGGGCGACGCTGTCGAAGGCGCCCGCGCCTTCCAGGATGCCGGGCTGGGCGACGAGGATCCGGTCCGCGTCGGCCGAGGCCGCGGGCCCGTCGGCGGATCGGTAGCGCAGGTACGACAGCCAGTCGCACGCCGCCGGTCGCGCTCCGAAGGACGCCGGCAGGGGCGCCCTCACCCGGACCAGCGTCTCGGTCACCCCGTCGACGGGGCTCGTCGACGCGACGGCCGTCTCGGTGCGCGCGCTCTCGCCCCGGGCGTCCGGGGCGGCGCCGGTGACCGCCCCGACGGTCAGCAGCACCGCCAGCGCGGCACTGCGCAGTGGTCGTGAGGTCTTTCCTCTGCTGTGACTCGTGTTCATGCTGGGACGGTAGGACCGCGAACGCGGCCCGACCGCCCCGTGCTCACAACAACGCAGCTACCGCCCGCGCCTTTGTCACCGGGCACCAACTGCCGTGACTGTCACGGGAGTCAGAGCCCGTCGCTCACCATCGCGGAGACGATCCGGACGTGCCGGTCGGCCGCCGTGCCGGAGAACTCGTTGTCGTAGTTGAGCCCGTACGGCCAGAAGTGGCCGCCCCCGGTGGAGATCTTCGCGTTCGCCCCGTCGTACTGCCGGACCAGTGCGGTGGCCCGCGTGCCGGTCCAGGTGCCGCTGCCGCCCAGCCGTGACCAGCCCGCGCTGGTGCCGACGCCTATGGTGTGCGCGATCTCGTGCAGCGCGGTCCGCTCGTTCATGTAGCTGCGGTTGGAGCCGAAGCGGATGGTTCCGTTGATGTTGCCGTCGGCGGTGGGGACGCCCGGCTCGTAGCGGACGGTGATGGTCTTGCCGAGGTCGCTGAGGTTGTTGTACCGGGCGACGGCCGCGTTCATGGCGGCCGTGATGGTGGCGTACGCCGACTGCTGGTCCTGGGTCGGGTTGCTCGCCCGGACGAGGGTCCAGGTGATGGTGGCGGCCGCCGCCCGCTCACCGGGCACGGGACCGGCCTGCGGGGTCGCCTGCGCGACACCGGGTCCGGCGAGCAGTACGGCCGCGAGGGCGGCCATGACCACCTTCCTGCGCGGTGCGTTCATGGGCTCTCCTGTTTTCCGTGGGGGGGTGGGGAGTTCAAGCACCGAGCTTTCCGGTGCCTGCCCCGGCCCGTACGAGGGCCGGGACGTCTGCGGCGGGGTCCAGCGTGTAGGCGTAGTACGTGCGGGGTTCGACGACCGTGCCGTTGGTCTCGCACGTGCCGGAGCCGTTGAAGACGTTGTTGCGCTGGATCAGTCGGCCCGGTCCCGAGGCGTCGTAGCCGCTCGCGGAATAGCAGGGGTGGGGGACGCCCTCGAAGTGGTTGCCCTCGACGACGACGCCCGCGTTCATCGTCGAGGCGACGCCGTAGATGGCGTTGCCCTTGTAGTAGTTGTTGTAGACGTGCACCGGCTCGCCGAACCGGACCCGGGGGTGCCGCTGCCGTGAGCCGTCGAAGAAGTTGTGGTGGACGGACACCTTCAACTTCCCTGTGTCCTGGCTGCCGTTGCCGTCGGAGTGCCCGAGCAGCATGCTCTTGTCGGTCTTGTTGAACCAGTTCCAGGAGACGGTGACGTACTCGGCGGCGCGGACCACGTCGACCGCGCCGTCGAGCGGGGCGACGAACTCGTTGTGGTCGATCCAGATGTGGTGGGACTCCCGGCCCACGCTGATGGCGTCGTCCTCGGCGTTGGTGAACTTGATGTTCCGCACGATGACGTTGAAGGAGCGGTAGAACTCCAGGCCGCCGCCGTCGATGACCGCCGAGGAACCGACCCCGATGATGGTCTTGTTCGGGCGGACGCCCTGTTTGCTGGTGATGTCGATCGTGCCCTGGACCCTGATGACCAGCGGGCCCGTGGTGTCGATGTACTGCAGGAACTGCTCGGTGGTGGTGGCGGTGACGGTGGGTCCGCCGGCCCCGCCGGTGGTGCCGTTCTGTCCGAGCGCGTTGACGGCGGCGAAGCCGGTGGGGGACGTCTCCGCGAGCGGAGCCGGCCGCGCGTCGGCGGCCGTTCCGGCTTCGACGGGCGCGGCCTCGACCGGCGCGGCCTCGACGGGCGTGGCCGCTGCGAGCAGCAGAGCGAGCGTGAGTGCGGAAAGCGTGCGTGACGACGACCTCATGTGGTTCCTCCCGGGACGAGTGGGGGACGTTCCTGGGTCCTGCGAATTCATGTGAATCCGTGCACACAAGGGCTAGAAAGCGCTTTCAGTTTCCTGAATGCTAAGCACGTGTTTTGGGCATGTCAACGAGATCGCGTTCGCCTCTGTGTTGTGGAAGGAGTGTCGTGACCCCACGACATCGCATCGCCCGGGCTCTGGCAGCCACGGTCCCCCTGGTACTCGGCGCGGGCCTCGTGGCCGCGCCCCCGGCGGGCGCGGCCACGTCGGTCCCGGCGGCGCAGGCGGCGCAGGCGGCGCCGAGCGCGGTCACCGTGCGGATCGACCCGTCGTACCGGCAGCAGGAGTTCGAGGGCTGGGGCACCAGCCTCGTCTGGTTCGCCAACGCCACGGGCAAGTACCCGGAGCCCATCCGAAGACGGCTCGTCGACATGCTGTTCGGCGAGGACGGCCTCGGGCTCACCATCGCCCGCTACAACATCGGCGGCGGCAACGCCCCTGACGTCCGCAAGGACTACATGAAGGCCGGCGCCACCATGGACGGCTTCTGGAAGGCCCCCGAGGGCACCACCCGGCAGGACATGGAGTGGTGGGACCCGAACGACCCCGACCACTGGGACTGGGACGCCGACCAGGGCCAGCGCTGGTGGGTGGACCAGATCAAGGACAAGGTCGACACCTGGGAGGCGTTCAGCAACTCGCCGCCCTGGTTCCAGACCGTCAGCGGCTATGTCTCCGGCGGCTTCGACGCGAACACGGACCAGATCCGTGCCGACCGCGTCGACGAGTTCGCCACGTACCTGGTGCGCGTCACCGAGGAGCTGGAGAAGCGGCACGGCATCGACTTCGACACCATCGCCCCGCTGAACGAGCCCAACACCAACTACTGGGGCACCCAGATCGGCGCGAACGGCCAGCCCACCGGTGGCCGTCAGGAGGGCGCGCACGCGGGCCCCGCGCTCCAGCAGAAGGTCGTCCTCGCGCTCGACAAGGCGCTGGAAGGGGCCGGCACCGACGCCGAGATCTCCGCGATGGACGAGACCAACCCCACGATCTTCACCCAGAACTGGAACGCGTACGACGCCTCCGCGCGGGCGGCGCTCCCCCAGCTGAACGTGCACACCTACGGCACCGGGATGCGCACCAGCGCCCGTGACATCGCCAAGGGCGCGGACAAGAAGCTGTGGATGAGCGAGGTCGAGGGCACCTGGGGCACCGGCACCGACTTCACCGGCATGGAGCCCGGCCTCGGGATCGCCACCCGCATGGTCGACGACATGCGGGAACTGGAGCCCTCCGCCTGGGTGTTCTGGCAGCCGATCGAGGACTCGATCCCCCAGGCCGCCGCCGGCAAGAACTGGGGCAGCATCCACGTGCCGTTCAACTGCACGGCCTCGGACACCCTGGAGACCTGCCCGGTCCGGGCCAACTCCAAGTTCCACACCATCCGCAACTTCACCCACCACATCCGTCCCGGCGACCGCTTCGTGAAGGTCGACGACCCCTCCAGCGTGGCCGCCGTCAGGAAGTCCGGTCGCGCGGCCTCCGTGGTCCACGTCAACAGCGGCACGACCGGGCGTTCCGTCACCCTCGACCTCTCGCGCTTCGGCAAGGTCTCCTCCCGCGCCACCGTCACGCCCGTCGTGACGAGCGCCGACGGGGCCCTCGTCGAGGGCACGCCGGTCCGGGTGAAGGACCGTGCCGCCACCCTCGACGTGCCGGCCAAGTCCGTCACCACCTTCCTGGTCGACGGCGTCAGCGGGGTGGCGAAGGACGCCGCCCTCGTCCAGCCCGACCACGTGTACCGGCTCCAGGGCGCCCAGAGCGGCAAGTCGCTCACCCCGTCGGAGGACGGCACCGGCGTCGTCATCCGCACCGCCGACGCCGCGAACGCCCGGCAGTTGTGGTCCGTCGAGAAGCTGACCCCGGGCCGCGACAACCGCGAGCGGTACGCCCTCACCAACGCCGGCACCGGCGGGCGGCTCGCCGTCCGTGACAACCAGGCCGTGCTGGAGGACCCGACCGACGGCGAGGTCCCCGCGGCCGCCCAGTGGATCATGTCGACCACGGGCGACGGCAGTTGGACCTTCGTCAACGCCGCCACCGGCCGCCTCGTCGACATCACCGGGAACTCCTCGGCGGACGGCGCCAAGGTGTCGACGTACACCCCGACCTCGGCCTCGAACCAGCGCTTCACGGTGAGCGACGAGACCGTGCTGCGCACCGAACGGGCCGAGGCGTTCACCGTCCCCGGGCTGCGGCCGAAGCTGCCGGAGACGGTGGTTCCGGTGTTTCGGGACGGCGCCCGCGGCAGCCTGCCCGTCGTGTGGGAGCTGCCGTCGGACCGGAAGTGGCGCAAGCCCGGGACGGTCCGTGTGACGGGTGAGGCGACCGACGCCCTCGGCCGGAAGCATCCCGCGCGGGCCCTCGTCACCGTCGACACGATCGCCTCGACGCTGCCCGCCCGCGCCAAGACGTACGTGGGCGGCGCGCCCGAGCTGCCGTCGACGGTCGTCGGCGTCGGCCGGCACGGTGGCCGGACCACCCTCCCGGTGAGCTGGGACGCGGCGCCCGAGGGGGCGTTCGACGAGGCGGGGGTGGTGACCCTGTCGGGCAGCGCCGAGGTCGTCGGCGGCGGCACGGCCGAGGCGACGGTACGGGTCCAGGTCACCGAGGCGACGCAGAGCAACATCGCGACCGACCCGAAGGTCTCCGTGGGCGCCACCTACACCGAGAGCGGCTACTCCGCCGAGCGGCTGCGCAACGGCACCACCGAGGAGAAGGCCTGGTCCAACTGGCGGTCGGGCACCAAGAACCCGTCCGACACCATCACCTTCGGTCTGCCGAAGGCCCGCGACCTCACCCGGGTCGTCGCCCACTTCCACCGCGACGGAACCAACGTCTCCTTCCCGGAGAGCCTGAAGGTGCAGGTGCGGGCCACCGAGAACGGTCCGTGGACGGACGCGGGCGACCCCGTCGCGGTCGGCACCGAGGGCACCCCCGTCATCGACGTCCCCCTCGACGCGGGCCCGGTGACCGGTGTGCGCGTGGTCATGACGGCGCGGCCGGGCGGCTACATCACCCTGGGCGAGATCGAGGTGTTCGCCAAGAGCCCCGGCGTCTCCTCGGACGCCGCCGCCACCGCCGTCGAGGTCGCCGGCCGGCCGGTCAGGTCCTTCGACCCCGACACCACCGCCTACCGGGTGGCGACCGACGACCCGGGCCGGGCGAAGGTCACCGCGACGGCGCGCGATCCGTACGCGACCGTCGCGGTGGACCGCGTCGGACGGACGACCGCCGTCGTCACGGTGACGAGCGAGGACGGCTCACGGACCCGGGCGTACCGGATCACGCTCGTACGACGCTGAACGTGACCGGCGGGGGCCGCGAGCAGGCCCCCGCCGGTCACCTCGCGAGGAACGGTCACCTGGCAGGACCGGGCGCCTCGCAAGAACGGTCAGCCGACCAGGCGATGGTCAACTGGTCGCGCAGCTGGCTCCATTGAGGGTGAAGGCCGTCGGCGCGGTGTTGGTGGTGCCCTTGCTCCCGACGAACCCGACCGTCACGGACCCCGCGGCCGGGATGGTGGAGGTGTAGGAGGCGGGCTTCACGCTCACCGCACCCCCGCTCTGGGTGGCGGTCCCGCCCCACATGTTGGTGATCGTCTGGCCGTCGGCGAAGGTGAAGGCGAGGGTCCAGCCGCTGACGGCGGTGGTGCCGGTGTTGCGGACGACGATCTCGCCCTGGAAGCCGCCCGGCCACTCGTTGGTGGCGCGGTAGGTCACCGAGCAGTTCCCGGTGGGCGTGCCGCCGCCCTCGTCCGTCGTGACGTTCACGGTCGCCGAGCGCGCCGACCGGTTCCCGGCGGCGTCCCGGGCGTAGACGGCGAAGGTGTACGCCGTGTCTGCGGTGAGGCCGGTCAGGGTGACGGAGTTGGTGGTGGAGGCGGCGAGCTTGGTCTCGGTGGAGCCGCTGACCCGGACGATGTCGTAGCCGGTGACGCCGACGTTGTCGGTGGCGGCGGTCCAGGAGAGCGTGGCGGAGGTCGCCGTCACCGCCGAGGCGGCCGGGGTGCCGGGGGTTGTCGGTGCCTGGGTGTCCCCGGGGGTGCCGCCGCCGAAGACCGTGGCCTCCTTCGCCGTCTGCGCGATGCCGTTGGCGCCGTTGAAGATGCGCTGGCCCCAGGCGCTGAGCCGCGTCGGGTCGAAGCCGATCGACAGGTCGAGGATCGGGTCGGTGTTGCCGCTCCACGACCAGGCCAGATAGCCGAGGTCCAGCCGCGCGGCGGCGGCCATCATGGTGTCCTCGTCGGGGTCGCCCCACTGGTCGGCCGGTCCGCCGAACTCGCCGATGAGGAGGGGCAGTCCGGCGTTCACGAAGGCGCCGAGGTAGTCGTTGATCTCGGCCGCCGTGTCGAACACGCTGTACATGTGGATCGAGAAGATCAGGTTGCCGGTGGTGTCGGCGTCGTACACGGACTGGGCGTTGGCGCGCATGACGCCCTGCCAGTCCTGGCCCCAGTTCGGCGCGTCCACCATGATCGTGTGCTGGAAGCCGGCGGCCCGCAGCTTCTGCACGGCGGCCTTGGTGGGGGCGGTCCAGCCCTCGGGGTTGGTGTTGCCCCAGGGCTCGTTGCCGATGTTGACGATGACGTAGTCCTCCTCGCCGGCGAGGACGTCCTTGAGCCCGATCCAGTAGTCGGCGGCGTGGTCGAGCGTGCCGGCGGCGGCCTCCTCGCCGTACCCGGTGGTGTCGTGCACCTCCAGGACGCAGATGAGCCGGTTGGCCTTGCACTGGGCGACGACGTTCGCCACGTCGGCGGGGCTGTTCTTCGTCCAGCGGTGTCCGTCGGAGAGGACGACGCGGACGGTGTTGGCGCCGAGCGCCTTGATGTCGGCCAGCGACTGTGTCTCGCCCGGGTACCAGGTGTGGGCGTGGTTGACGCCGCGCATCACGAAGTCGTTGCCGTTGGCCTCCAGCAGTCGACCGTCGCTGATGTGCAGGCCGGTGGCGCGGACGTCGGCGGCCGACTGGGCGAGGGCGACGGCCGGGGCGAGGACGCCGAGGAGGGTGAGCGCGATCATGCTCGCGAGGCCGGCCAGGAGCGTGCTCAGGGGATTTCTTCCAGTTCTCACTGCGACTCCAGGTGGGGGTGGGCGCCGAGAAGGTCAGGCACAAGAAGGTGGGGGTGCCGAGGAGATAGAGCGATGGGAGCGCTCCCATGAACCCATCTCGCCCCGTACACGTCAACCCTTCGCGCGCGGTCAGCGGCGAAGACCGGCCCGGACCGCAGCGGCGACGACCGCGTCCCGCTCGGCGGCGGTGAACCGTCCCTCGGAGACCCACGCGTCGGCCAGCGCACGCACCGCCCCCACGAAGGCCTCGGAGGTCGCGAAGGGCGCCCGGGCCCAGAGCACGTCGAGGAAGGTCAGCCCGTCCCCACGGCTCCGGTTCGGGACCCCGGAGCCGGCCGTACCGAACACCACCACCGGCTCCGAGCGCCGGAAGTAGGCGTGGTAGCGGAGGTCGTTCCCGGCGTGGAACGGCGCGAGGGTGAGCCCGTGCGTGGTGAAGTGCAGCGGCCTGCCCTCGGGGCGGACGGCGTCGGCGAGATCGCCGCGCAGGGTGAAGTCCTTGTAGAAGGAGAAGCTGCGGAACCCGGTCTCCGCGCTCTGCGCGACCAGCAGCAATGGGCCGAAGAACACCGACTGGACCGTGGGGTCGTCCGGGGTCCGCTCCACCCGCAGCCGGTACGGCGCGGAGATCCCGACCCGGTCACCACGCCGCCAGTCCCGGCTCAGCGACAGATACGACCCGGGCACGGCCTCGACCTGCTGCCGCACCCCGTTGACCGTCACGGTGAACCCGGCCGTGGCCCAGGACGGCACCCGCAGTCTCAGATCGAGCCTGCCCCCGCCCTCGCGGAAGATCAGGGTGCGCACGCCCTCCGCCGGATAGGTGCTCGTCTGCTCGACGACGAGGCCGCGCTCCGGCCACCGCAGGGTCGAGGCGAGGTACAGGTTCACGTACAGCGCGCTGCCGTCGGCGGAGCGGAAGTACACCGAGTCCTGGTACTTGGTGTGGTTCTCCATGCCGGTGCCGCCGCAGCAGGTGCCGGTGTTGCCGTACTCGCGCACGACGCCCGGACCCATCCCCACGAAGTAGGTGACCTCCGGACTGCTCGTGCTCGCGGTGTCCCGGCGGGAGGCGAGGATGTGGTTGGTCAGCCCCCGCTCGTAGTAGTCCATCCGGGCCGCGTCCGGCTCCCGGAAGAACAGCTGCCGGCTCAGTTTGAGCATGTTGTAGGTCGCGCAGGTCTCGGCGTTCTTGTCGTCCAGCGTGGCCGCGACGGCGTTCCGGGCCTTGAACATCTCGCCCTGCCCGGTACCGCCCAGGCTGTAGGTCCGGGGACCGACGACCATGTCCCAGAAGTTGCGCGCCGCCTCGGCGTACCGCTCCTCCCCCGTCTCGTCGAACAGCCGCAGGTACCCGGTGAACTGCGGGATGTGCTGGTTGGCGTGGCGCCCGTCGAGGACGTCCCGGTCCTGGGCGCAGGCGTCGAGCAGCGCGGTGTTGTCGAAGCAGCGGGCGGCGGCCAGGTGTTCGGGCTTGCCGGTGAGGGCGTACAGGTCGGCCATCACCTCGTTCATGCCGCCGTACTCGCCGGCGATGTAGATGGACCACATGCGCTCCAACTGCGCCCTGGGCAGCCCGCCGAGCCTGCTGTGCACCCAGTCGCCCATCTTCGCGGCGATGGTCAGGGCCTGGGCGTTCCCCGCCAGGGTGTGGGCGTCGAGCAGCCCCCGCATGATCTTGTGGCAGGTGTAGTACGGCGCCCAGATGGTCGGGTACGTGGTGTAGCTCTCCAGCAGGATGAACTGTGTCTCCGGGTACGCCGCGAGAAAGCCGGGGTGGCTGGGCCTCGGCGTACCGCGCTCGGCCAGAGCGGCCTGGCACTCCCCCAACGCGGCGACCAGATAGTCCAGTTTGGTCTTGAGGGCGGACTCGCGGGTGTCCGCGTACGCCTGGGCGACGAGCGTGAGGAAGTGACCTCCGTAGTGGCCGCGCAGGTTGCCGTCGGAGGTCTCCCAGCCGCCGGGCGGCCGGGCCCCCCGGGTGTCGAGTCCGGCGTTCGCGCGGAAGACGGCGAGGATGCGGTCGGCCGGGTAGGACCGGGCGTAGTTCAGCATCAGGTCGCGCTTGGCGCGGAACACGCCGTTGCCGAGGGTGACCCGGTCCAGCGGGAAGGGGTGCACCGACCAGGTGGGCGGGGTGGGCAGCGGTGCCGTGGGTGCCTGGGCCGCGATCTCGGTGACCGGGGCGGCGTGTGCGAGCGAGGTGGCCTGCGCGAGCGGACCGGCGGCTGCCGCGCCTGCGGCCAGGCTCAACAGCCTTCGCCGGGTGGGGGGTTGGGACATGCTCTCGACTCCGATCTTCTCTTGTTCGACGGGTGGAGGCTGTGGGGGATGTGGGG